>JBCCRB010000136.1:0-7060 GCA_039208465.1 Pseudomonadota bacterium | reverse complement strand
GCTCGCGATCCCGTTCTTCACCTTTATGGGGCTAGTCCTGGAACGCTCGCGCATGGCCGAAGACCTCTTGGATACGATCGGCCAATTGTTCGGCCCGATGCGCGGCGGTCTTGGCTTTGCCGTCATTCTGGTTGGCGCCCTGCTGGGTGCCACAACCGGCGTCGTTGCCGCGTCCGTGATCGCGATGGGCCTGATCTCCCTGCCGATCATGATGCGCTATGGCTACGACCGGTCGGTCGCCACCGGCACAATTGCCGCCTCGGGCACCTTGGCGCAGATCGTCCCGCCATCATTGGTTCTGATCGTCATGTCCGATCAGCTCGGTCGTTCTGTTGGTGACATGTATGTCGGCGCTCTGTTCCCGGCCCTGATGATCATGGGCTTTTACGGGCTTTATATCCTCGCCCTGACCGTGATCATGCCGAAGGCCGTGCCCGCTTTGCCGCCCGAAACACGCACATTGGGCGGCGGCGTCATATCGCTTTTCGTGATGATCGCGCTGTCGGTGGCCATCCACTACGCAATGTTCAACTTCGTCATCACCGACATGGTTTACGAATGGCGCTTTGTCACAGCGGCGACCATCGCGACGGCATTTGCCCTGGGCACCGCGCTCGCCAACAAATATCTCGGTCTGAACCTGATCTCCCGCCTGACAACGCAGGTGATTATCGTGCTGATCCCGCCGCTGGCGCTGATCTTCCTGGTTCTCGGCACGATCTTCCTGGGCATTGCAACGCCAACAGAAGGCGGCGCAATGGGTGCAACAGGCGCCCTGATCCTGGCCCTCTTGAAACGCCGGTTGCAACTGCAGACGCTGAAAGACGCCCTTGATTCAACCACCAAGCTGACCGCCTTCGTGATGTTCATCCTGATCGGTGCGCGTGTCTTCGCGCTGACCTTCTACGGCATCAACGGCAAGATCTGGGTGGAAGAATTGCTGCTCGCCCTACCGGGCGGTGAAACCGGCTTCCTGGTGGTGATCACGATCATCGTCTTCATCATGGGCTGTTTCCTCGACTTCTTCGAGATCGCCTTCGTCATCGTGCCGCTGCTGGTCGGACCGGCCGAAACGCTCGGAATTGATTTGATCTGGCTCGGCATCATCCTTGGCATCAACTTGCAGACCTCGTTCCTGACCCCGCCCTTCGGCTTTGCGCTCTTCTATCTGCGCTCCATTTCGCCGAAAGAGGATTGGGATGATGAGGTCACCGGCGACCGCATCGAGGGGATCAAGACCGGCCAGATCTATAAAGGGGTCCTGCCCTATATCGCCATCCAGTTTATCGCGATCATGATCGTGATATTCTATCCGCGCCTCGTCACGCATTACCGCGATGATGTGCAGGAGTTTGATCTGGACAATGTCACGATCGAATTGCCCAATCTGGGTGGCAGCAATGCCGATGGCAGCCCGGTCAATCCGGGCGGATTGGGCCTGCCCGGGCTTAATCTGAACAATTCAGCGCCCGGCAGCAATGGCGGCCTTGGCCTACCGGCCCCAGGCGGTTTGGGTCTGCCGGGTCCAGGGCTGAATTTGAACAATGAACCGCCACCGGTCGATGGCGGCGCCGAGGAAGACAATTCCGGCGCCCTGCCCCCACCCGGCGGCCTCAGCGGACCACCGGTCATCCAATAAAAAGTCAAACGGCACCCATCGCGGTGCCGTTTTTCTTCGCGCCTGACTGGTTCCTTCATTGAAACGGCCTGCCACCATCCCCACGTGCAGCCACAACGAAATGTGGAGGTTTGTACCGATGTTTGACGCCAAGAAACTGCTCAATGATTTCCTGAACCAGCAAGTGCCGGGGACAGGTGGATCGGTGCGTGAAAAAGGCGGGCAAGCGGTACAAATGGCCAAAGACAATCCGCTGGCAACAGGCGCGATCGCAGCGGTACTGCTCGGCACCGGCGTTGGCCGCGAGTTGACCGGCTCTGCCTTGAAACTGGGCGGTGCCGCAGCCGTCGCCGGTCTCGCTTACACCGCCTACCAGAACTACAAAAACGGCAAGGATGCGCCCTCGGGCGGCGCCGCCGATCAACCGGAACTGCTACCGCCACCTTCCGGCTCCGACTTTGAGATTGAAGCAGCCCCGCAGGGCGCTGACGAATTTGCGTCCGTTCTGGTCAAGGCCATGATTGCCGCTGCCCGCGCTGATGGCCATATCGATGATGACGAACGCGCGCGCATCGCCGACAAATTGGCCATGGCCGGCCTTGAAGATGACGCACAGGCCTTCATCCGCGCCGAACTGGCCAAACCGGTCGACATGGACCAATTGGCCAACGCGGCCCAGACCGAAGCGCAGCGCGTCGAACTCTACACGGCCTCCCGCCTGGCGATTGAGCCGAAAACGCGCGCAGAACGCGGTTATCTGGACATGCTCGCCGGCCGTCTCGGCCTGGAGGACGGTCTGATCGACCACATTGAGGCAACGATTGCGGGTGCGACCGCAAGAGCCTGATCAGCTTCAGCGCTCCATCGCACCCTTGCCGGCGAAAATCTTGTCCCGGGCCCGTTCGATCCGGGCCATCTGGGTTTCTTTCTTCTTCGCCGAGTTCAGATGGATGACGTAGCTCTTGCGCCGCCCGGGCGTCAGCCGGTCAAAGGCCACTGAAAGATCCGGATCGGCAGCCAGCGCTTCGATCAGCGCTTCTGGGAGCGCAATTGCGTGGCTTTCCCGGGTCGGCCGAACCCCTGCCTCAGCATAGCCCATCGCCTCTTTGAGATAGGATTTGACTGTCGGCGCTAAGGCGGCCACACGTGCGGCATCGGTAAACCGGATCATATCAGCATGGGCTGTGTTTGGCCCCTGTTTCTCCAAAATGCCGTCAGGATCCTTCATCAGCGAAGCGTCAAAGAAGCTAAGGCGAAATTCGTTCCTTAACGCACCGATGATTGCAATGTTGCGGCCCGCATGGACGTAGCAGGGATGGCCCCATTTGACCGTTTCATCCAAACCGGCATCCAGGCAAACAGCACGCAAGACCTCAAGCCCTGCCGACCATTGTTGCGTTGAACAATCCGGTGTTGAAAAGCGCGGGCAGCGCCCGCACCCTTTGGTGAAATAATCCTCGATGTCCGTGATCATGGTCATGACACCACGATCGTAGCATGCTCAGTCCGCCCCGCGAACGGGCGCCATCACGCCCTTCTCCGGTTTGACCACGCGCTGGACGAACACGGTGACAGCCGCGGCAGCGACCCCGAGCAGATCGCTGACCCAACCGCCTTCGATCAGCAACAAGGCCGCGCCGACGAGCACCACGCGCATGAACCAGACAACGCGCTTGCCCATGAACCAGCCCTGCATGCCAGCTGACAAGAGGAACACACCGGCAATCGCCGTGATCGATGCCTGGATGATTTCCAGCCATGAGCCTTCCATCAGGAGCGCCGAGTTATAGAAGAACATGAAGGGCACGATGAACGCCGAAATGCCGATCTTGAACGACGCGATCGAGGTCTCCATCGGGTTCGCGCCCGATATCCCGGCCGCCGCATAACTGGCCAACGCCACCGGTGGCGTGATCGCCGAGACAACCGCGAAGTAGAAGACGAAGAAATGCGCCGTCAAAAGCGGCACGCCAAGATCGACGAGACCCGGCGCCACCACCGAGGCCGCCACCGCATAGGCCGCCGTCGTTGGCATCCCCATACCCAAAAGGATCGCGATGCACATGGCAAAGAACATCGCCAGCAATTGCGAGGCTTCGGCAATGTCGAGCAGCAGATTGGAGAACCGCGCGCCGACGCCGGTCAGCGAGATCACGCCGACAATAATGCCCGCACAGGCACACACGGCGATAATCTGGATCGACATCAGCCCCGACACTTCAAACGCTTTACCGATCGCCCGAATGCCCATCGCATGCGGTGTCAGCCAGGAGACGACAGCTGCTGCCACGGTCGCAAGCGTACCGGCACGGATCACCGAATAGCCCATGAAGAGCGCAACGATCAGAATGATGATCGGAATGAACAAATAGACCTGTTTGATCATCTCCGAGAATTTCGGCAATTCCTCCGACTTCATGCCGCGCATACCCAGTTTCGCGGCCTCAAAATCGACCATGAAATAGACCGACACATAATAAAGGATCGCTGGCAGGATCGCGGCAATCGCGATCTCCGTGTAAGGAATGCCGGTCACCTCAGCCATGATAAACGCACCCGCGCCCATGATCGGCGGCATGATCTGCCCGCCGGTGGAGGCAGCCGCCTCAACCGCGCCGGAGACCTGTTTGGAATAGCCCACGCGCTTCATCAGCGGGATGGTCAGCGACCCGGTCGCCACCACATTGCCGGCAGACGTACCATTGATCATGCCCATTAGGCCGGAGGCGAAAATCGCCACCTTGGCCGGTCCGCCGCGCGCTCGGCCCGCTGCGGCAAACGCAAAATTGACGAAATAATCCCCCACCTTGGAGGCCTGCAGGAAGCCGGCAAAGATGATGAACAGGATGATGTAGGTGGACGAGACCGCCGTTGTCGGCCCCAAAATCCCGGCGTCGGTGTAAACCTGGCTGAAAAAGCGCTGCCAGGTGATAGCCGGTGAATTGAGAACGCCGGGCAAATATTGTCCTACGAATGTGTAACACAGGAAGATCCCGGCAATCACGACCAGCGCCATGCCGGCAACGCGTCGCGTCATTTCAAGGATTAAAAGTGTCCCCGCAACGGCGGCAATCGACATGCCGATCGGCGCGAAAGGCGTGCCGGTGGCATTGCGCATCTGCGTGCCGAAAATGGTGATCAGATAGGCAGCCACCGCAAAGCCCGCGATGACCAGCGCTAAATCAGGGACGGAAAAGGATGATTTGCTCTGTCGATTGATCCAGGAAAGGCCGATACCGATTACGGTCGCCGCGATCAAAGGCGCCCCAAAAAGCCATGTCTCATTGAATTTGATTTGCGGATCGATACCGTTCCACATCCGCCCACCGGCAATCTCGGTCGAAAACGAAACCGCCATGGCCAGCGAAAACAAAGCGGCCAAAACCGCGAGCCAGCCGGCATAATTCCACATCGCCGTCGCCGGCCTCTCATCACTGGCAAAACGCGAACCGGAAAACAGCACAAACCCAAGCGCCAGAGCGCCGGCAATGTGGATGATCCGGAAATTCCAGGTCTCCATCGGGAAAGTCGGCAAAAACGGAATGACGATCCCGGTCCAGGCCGAAATCGAGACACCGTTCAGTGCGATCATGTGAAACGCGGCATAGACACCGGAGATGGCGGCAACCAGCAAAGCGGAGCGGCCGGTAAACAGGCGCCGATTATTCTCAATCGGCTCGTCATCGACACCTTCCGCATGGACCGGTTCGACGATCTCATCATCGGCTTTCGCCGTTTGGTCGCTCATGAATTGTCCTCCCCCGGTCCCGTTCGGTGCCGCCGCAAAGGATATGACAGCGCTACCAAATTTGGATTGCCCGGCACCGCCGGACAATCCTGCGTAAAGTTACAGCCAGCTGCTATCAGCCGCCATAAATCTTGTCAGCGGCAATCGAAGCGCCATTCTCATTGAACCATTTGGCAGCGCCTGGATGCCACATCAGAACACCATTCTTATCCCAATTTTCTGGCACCGTTGTCCGCGCAGCTTTATGGACACCCATCATCCGCTCATTGTCGCTCATGACAGCCTTGGTCGCTTCATAAACGAAGCTTTCAGGAAGGTCGCAATTGGCAATCGCAAAGTTCCACATCGACACCGAGCGCAGATCGCCCGGTTGTGTGGAATAGGTGCCCTCGGCCACGACAAAGTTCGCGACGGGGAATGCAGCAGCGATCGTCGCCTGTTCATCTTCGGTGAATTCGACAAAATTCACATCGGTTTGCACTTCAAGCTGCGAAACGGCAGGGGTCGGGACACCAGCCGCAAAAGCAACGGCGTCTAGCAGGCCGTCTTGCAATTGTGAGCCCAGATCGTTCCACGAACCATTGCGGCGCTCAAAATTCACGCCCAATGTTTCCAGCATGGACGGGAAATAGGTGTCAGACGTTGAACCCGCAGGGCCAAAGCCAATTTTCGCACCATCAGGAATGTCTGAGACCGATGTGATGCCCGATGCAGTCAGCGCGGTCACGTTGAACGGCGTCTGATACATTGGGAACATTGCACACGCATTGGTCATTTGCAGACCAGGTGCAATCGGGTTGGTGCCTTCAAGCGATTCCTTGGCCGGACCCATGGTGGTCATGCCGAAGGCAGCTTCGCCCGTGTGGACCAGCGCCATGTTCTGCATCGGGCCACCGGTGACTTCGCCAGCGCCCGGTACGCCCAAATCTTCCGACACGATGCCGGCCCAGCCGGAACCGTATGTGAAGTAAGTGCCGCCTTGAGAAGCAGTGCCGACGGTAAAGGAATCGGGCCAACCGGTCTTATCGACATCCATCGCGACTGCCGCTGTGGCAGACAAGGCAACGGCAGCGACCGTTGATACGAGAAGTGAAAGTTTCATGTGTTTCCTCCCTGAAACTCGGCAGGAGCGACAATGCTCCCTCATGCCAACATCTTCAAATGCCGCCACGAATTAGGGCGAAGCGACACAATCGTAAAGCACTCAATAACCTCATGGTGCACAACTGGCGGGATTCCGCCAGTAAGGCGCTGTTAACCAACGTTAACTCGATTTTAACCAATTCGCGTCAAAGTGACACGTAATGCTGACGCGGGTCCTCCCACCGCAAAGGCGCATGTTGGGCGATCGTCTTTACAGATGGTCGCCCGATTTTTGGCCTAAAGCTGAGCAAGATAAGCCTCGATAAGGTCACAGGCCCGTTCAATATTTTCCAATGAATTGGCATAGGAAAACCTTAGATAGCCCTCGCCCAGGACACCAAAGTCCGGCCCGCCAATCATCGCAACACCTGTCTCTTCCAACAGCGCAGACGCCAAGGGTTTGGCCTGCAGGCCAGTCGCTTGCATATTGACGAAGGTGTAAAAAGCGCCTTTCGGCATCACCGATGACAGGCCGTCAATCGCGTTGATCCGCTCATGCACATAACGCCGCCTTTGATCAAACGCGGCCAGCATCGCTTCAACATCATCTT
>JBCCRB010000135.1:0-7064 GCA_039208465.1 Pseudomonadota bacterium | reverse complement strand
CCGGAAGTGCGCGCCCGACCGATGAAGATCATCGACGCCCTGTCGGATGCGGGCATCTTGATCTCAACGCTCTACCTGATGTTCCTGGCCGTCTCGATCATCGATTTCTGCCTGTCCTTTACCGGCCTGCCGGTGTTCCTGTCGCTCGATGTGCTGACTTGGTTGACGAGCCTCGATTTGGGCGGCAGTGGGTCGACATCGGTGCAATTCATGGCCCTGTTCGTGACCATGCTGCTCGCGGTTCTTTTGGGCATGGGGATGCCGGCCGTGCCCGCCTATATCAACGCGGCGCTGTTGATGGGGCCGGTGCTTGCCGGGCTCGGCATCTCGCTTTTCACCTCACACATGTTCATCTTCTACTTTGCCGTTGCCAGCGCCATCACGCCGCCGGTCGCGCTGGCTGCCTTTGCTGCCGCAACGATCACCAAGGCTGAACCCATGGCGACCGCATTTTCTGCGGTACGTTCGGGCATCGTCATGTTTGTCGTACCGTTTATCTTCGCGTTTCACCCCGAACTGCTTCTCATCAATGAGGCCATTCTCGATCCGCAATCATCGAGCGGGACGGGCTATCTGCCCGGCTATGACGGCCAGTTTCACGGGCTCGCTTTTGTGCTGCTGCTCGGCCGCCTTATAGTCGCGCTCTATCTGTTGGCTTCGGCGCTCGCCGCGCATGACAATCGTCCGCTTGCCGGCTGGGAGATTGCGACCCGCCTTGCCCTGGCCATCCTTTTGATGATGAAGATCGAGATTGTCTGGATCGGTGCGGCGGTTGCGACGGCAGCTCTTCTCGTGATCCATTACCGGGGAGCGTTGCATGCCAAAACGGCCTGACTTTATCGTCTTCATGACCGATCAACATCGCGCGGACTATCTGGGCTGCGCCGGCCATCCCATCCTGAAGACACCGCATATTGATGCGCTGGCCGAAACCGGCACGCTGTGGAACCGGTTTTATGTGGCCAGCCCGGTGTGCATGCCCAATCGGGCAAGTTTCATGACCTGCCGGATGCCGTCGAGCCATGGCGTGCGGTCCAACGGCATCCCGCTCGACACGCGCCATGTCACGTTCGTGGAATTGTTGCGCGAGGCCGGATACAACACCGCGCTGATCGGCAAGAGCCATCTTCAGACATTTTCCGGCAGACCGCCGGCGGTCAAACTGCCGGAAGCACGCCCCGGCTTTCATCGCGCGACAGGGCCGATGAAGGAGGCGGTGCGCCACAATCACTCGACTTATCAGGCCGAGCAAAGCCTTGACGAAGGCGGCACGGCGCCCCTGCCCTATTATGGGTTTGACCATGTCGAACTGGTCACGCGCCATGGCGATAATTGCGGCGGGCACTACCGCAATTGGTTGTTGGACAAGGCGCCGGAGGCCGACACATTGCTCGGCCCGGCCAACCAATTGCCGCATGCCTATGGGCTCGATCAGGCGGTGCGTACTGCGCTGCCTGAGGATTTGTACTCAACGCACTATATCGCCGAACGTGCCAGCGCCTGGTTGGCCGATAATGCCGACGATGAGCGCCCGATTTTTCTGATGGTCTCGTTCCCCGATCCGCACCATCCGTTCAACCCGCCGGGGCGGTATTGGGACATGTATGCGCCGGAAGACATGACGGTCCCGAAGGCCTTTACCGCCAATGATTGGGTGCCGCCGCCGCATGTCGCCTGCGTCTTGGAAGACCGTGAGGCGGGCCGCGCTGACCCAACCTCGTTTTCGGTTTTGGGTGTCAGCGTGCGCGAGGCGCAGGAAGCCCAAGCCCTGACTTGCGGCATGATTTCGATGATCGACGATGCGGTTGGGCGGGTACGTTCTCACAAGCGGGCCGGGCAAGCGGTGACCGTATTTACGACCGACCATGGCGACCATCTGGGTGACCACAAGATGCTGTTCAAAGGCCCGGCGGCCTATGAGGAATTAACGCGGGTGCCATTCATCTGGTCAGACCCCGATGCACCGATAGCGCAGCAATCAGATGCGATCGGGCAAACTTTGGATATCGGCACGACAATCCTGGCGCGCGCGAAAATTGAACCGGCGGTCGGCATGCAGGGCAAATCATTGCTGAACGACCATCGCGACGCAGCGCTCATTGAATATAATAGCCACTATGTCAATCGCGGGCTGGGCACGGCGCCGCGCGTACACACGCTGCGGACCGAGCATTGGCGGCTATCGCTGATCGACGGGGTTGAATGGGGCGAAATGTACAATCTACAGGACGATCCCGACGAGTTTTACAATCTCTGGGACGTGCCCGAACACGCTGCGCAACGTGCGGCCCTGATCGAAAAGCTGGCCCGACTGGGGATCGCCAATGTAGACCGCGTGCCGTGGCCGATTGCGCAGGCCTGATCGGTTTTGCGATGGCCTCAGTCAATATTGCTCGGCACGTGCGTCCCACCGGATCATCGCCAGGATCACGCACAAAACAAAGACGGCGATGGAGAATGCCGGGGCTGGCTCCTGCGTTGAAAAGATGAAAAGCCGGTTGGCGCTGATCATCAAGGCCGCCAGCAGAATCGCACCGTAACGCGCCGTGTGCGGCAGGATCAGCAATAGGCCAGCGGCGACCTGGATAGAGCCGACAATGGCCGACTGCACTGCGTTCAATCCAACGGATTCAAGAACGGTCTGGCTGGTTTCGTACCCGAGCAATTTGCCGACGGCGGCCATAATGCAAATGGCCGCCAGCACAAACTGGAGCAACAGGGCAGATGCTTCTTGATACAAATCCAATTGCGGTCGCTGCATGGTCTACCTCATCAAGCTGTACAGAGCACGTGGCGACGACGGTCAGCGGAGACGACCAACACGCTCACCGCCAACAGGATGATGGCTGGCAAAATGCTCTGACCGAACGCGAGTTGGGCGATCACGGCGCCGATGCAAATGCACACGGCCATCGCCCCGCCGATCAGCCGCCATTTGTCGATATTGAGTAATATGGCGGCCACGATGCCCCAAAAGCCTGCAGCAAAGCGCAGCCATTGCCCAAGGCCAATATCATCGAACAGGGCAACCATTTGCTCGGTACCGAGGAGCTTCTGGCCACCGGCAGCAAGCAGGACCGCTGTCAGCACGATGGTCGCGGCAATAAAGAACCATTGAGCCAGCGGACGCTTTTGCGGTTTGGTGTCCTGCATCATTCAACCGCCCGTTACTCCGCCGCCAGCGGCAGGTCGCCGCGATTGCGGTTGTCCTGACTGATCTCTGGCGCCTTGTCCTCGGCCGGCTCATCGATCGAGGCTGTCGGGCTTTCAGGGACCGCGCTTTCTTCCGCTGGCTTGCGGAACGTGAAGAACAGCCGCGACTGGGCGATAAAGAAGGCCGGGACCGCCAGGACAATGATCACCGTACCAAACAGCACACCGAAACCAATCGACACCGCCAAGGGGATCAGGAATTGCGCCTGCAGGCTTGTCTCCATGATCAGCGGGTAAATGCCGAGGAATGTGGTCAGCGAGGTCAGCAGGATGGGCCGGAACCGGTCCTTGGTGCCTTCGATGACGGCCGTTTTCGTGTCCATGCCGCGATCGAGATATTCATTGTAGAGATCGATCATCACCAGTGAATTGTTGATGACGACGCCGGCAAGGCCGATGATCCCGAATATGGAAAGCAGCCCAAGCGAGACGCCAACGACATAGTGGCCCAGCACCGCGCCAATCAGGCCGAGTGGGATGGCCAGCATCACCACGATGGGCTGGATGTAGGATCGGAATATCAGCGCCAGCAGCGCGAAGATGACAAACAACGCAACGCCGGTTGCCTGGCCGAGGGCGGCTTGCGTGTCACCTTGCGTGCGTTGCTCGCCGCCGAAATCGATGAACACGCCGGGATAGGTCTCGGCGAGCACAGGGATCAGCTCTTCGCGAATGATCGTGTTGGCTTCCTGTGCGGTTACGATGCTGGTGTCCACATCGGCGGTGACGGTGTTGATCGTGCGGCCGTTCAGCCGCGAGATAGAGGTTGGCGCGACGCCCTCCTCCACAACAGCAACAACGGAGAGCGGGATCAGCGCGCCATCGGGCGTGCGGATATCCGTCTGCAATAGATCATCAAGCGTCTGGCGATCCTGGCCGGCATAGCGCACCGTGACCTGCACATCATCGCTGCCGCGCTGGACGCGGGTTGCCTCAATGCCGAAGAAGCCGCCGCGCACCTGGTTGGCCAGGTCAGACAGCGTCACGCCATATTGGCGCGCCTCTTCGCTCAGCGCCAGTTTAAGCTCCGGGCGCCCGGCGGAATTGGTGTCCTGGATACCGAACACGCCAGGAATGGCGCGCAGATTTGCCCGAATGTCATTGATGATGGGCGACACATCGGTGCCATCGGCGACCGACACTTCAAGCGCGATCGGGCTGCCGGCGTCGACAAGGGCCGATGTAACCGTCAACGCACTCAGGCCGGCGATATCGCCGATTTCCCGGACCCAGGCGGTCTCAAACTCGCTGGTCGGCCAGTCACGGGCTTCGGGCGGCAGGATTTTAACGACAACATTGGCGACTGATGACGCAACAGCGGGCGCGGTCGCAAACGGGCCACCACCGGCGGCGCCGCGGCCAACCACCGTGTTGATGTCTTCGATGATCGGCACGGTCATGCCTTTGTCGGCTGCCATCGCTTCAGCGGCGGCAACGGCCGCGGCGCGCAATTGTTCCGTCACCTGCTGCGTGCGCGCCAGGCTGGTGCCGTCCACCAACTCGACATTGGCGATGGTGTATTCGCCATCGATCGAGGGGAAGAACTCGAATTTGACATAGCCATGCGCCAGCAGGCCGACCGTCAGCATCATCGCGGCAACCACCCCGGCGATCGGCACGATGAAGCGGTTCGTCACAAAGCGCAGCGCTGCATCCAATGGCACGCGGATGAACCATTGAAGCGCGGCATCGATCCCGCTGCGCAGCCATTTTAGCGGACGCAGCGCGAGCGGTGTACGGTAATCCTTGCCGAAATTCAGCCAGGACAGATTGTTGGGCAGGACGAAAAGCGACTGCAGCAGCGACAGGATCAGGACGAGGATCACCACGATCGGGATATCGACCAGGAAGCTGCCGAGTGGTGCGGGCATTTGCATCAGCGGCGTGAACGCGACAATCGTGGTCAAAGCCGAAAAGATGACGGGAACAGCGACGCGCTGAACCCCGCTGACGGCAGCTTTGCCCGGCGCCTGACCGTCTTCGCCGTTTTTGTAGATCTTCTCCGAAACCACGATGGCATTGTCGACAACGATCCCGATCGCGAGAATGAAGCCGAACAGTGAGATCATGTTGATCGTCAGGTCCAAGACGCTCATCAGGACGAAGGTACCGGCAAAAGCTATTGCGATGTTGGCGGCCGACCAAAATGCCAGCCGCACGTCGAGGAAGAGCGCCAGACACAGGATTACGAGCATCAGACCGGTAAAGGCGTTCTTGATCAGGAGATCGAGGCGCGATTGCAGAACGGTCGATTCATCCTGCCACAGCGAAACGCCGACACCGGCCGGCAGGGATGGCTGGAAACTCTCGGTGACGTGCGTGCGCACGGCTTCGGCGACTTCTAGAACCTGCTCATCGCCAACGCGGAACACGTTGACGGTGACAGCGGCGGTGCCGCCATAGGTTTGCACGAGGTCATCATCGGCAAATGTATCCCGGATCGTCGCAATATCAGACAGAAGTACTTGTGTACCATTGGCTCCATTGCGCACCACGATGGCGCCGAAATCATCGGCATCGAAATTTCGCCCGATGGTGCGGATCGGCACCGACAGGTCGGCGGAATCCACATCGCCGCCGGGCAATTCCAGCGAGTTCTGCTGTACGATGGCGGCGACATCGCTCAGCGTGAAGCCATATTCGGCCAAACGGTCGCGATCGAACTCGATGAAGATTTCGCGGTCGGGAATGTTCTGTGTTTCGACAAAGGATATTTGATCGAGAAGCACCAATTCGTCCTTCAACCGTTCGGCGGCATCGGCCAGAACGGCAAGGTCGGCATCGCCATGGATCACCATTTCCATGACGCGTGTGTTGTTGGAGGAGCGCACAACCACCGGCTCATCGGCATCGGTCGGGAAGACCGTGATGCGGTCGATTTCGGTTTTCACTTCATCAAGCTTCTCGACAATATCCTGGCCAGCCAAAAAGCTGACCGTTACTGAGGCGTTGCCTTCACGGGCCGTGGCGTTGACCTCATCAATCCCGTCGATCGAGGCTAGCTGATCCTCAATCGGGCGGATGACCGACTGGGTTACCTCGTCCGGTGACGCGCCCTGATATTGGACAGAGATCGATACCGTATCGAGGTCAAATTCCGGAAACGTGGTCTGCGGCAAGCTGATTGCGGTGATCAGACCGCCCAGCAGCATGAGCACCATCGCCATGTTGGCGGCGACGGGGTGTTCGGTCATCCATTTGAGGGCACCGTTCATGTCAATTGCTCTCGCTTGTGGTTACCATGGCCGATTGCTCGGCTAGCTCGATTTCCATGCCGTCTGTGGCGGTTGCCAATTGGCTGGTGATGATCCGGGCATCAGCTGCCAGATCGGGCGCAGTGAAATAGACGGTTGCGCCATTGCGGTACAAAACATTCACATCAACGCTCTGCAGCCGCGTGCCATCGACGATCCAGATCGTATCGCCGGCGCGGACAGCCTCGGATTGCGCGATGAAAAGGTTCTCCGTGCTGCTCGCTTCAATGCGCGTGCGCACATAGGCATTGACGAGCGCCGGGACCGGCGGCCCTGCGCCGTCGATCGGCTGGCCATTTTCAGGGTCCGCCAAGCGCAGCACAACATCGATGGTTCGGGTTTGAGCGTCGATCTGGCGGTCCACACGCGCGATCTCGGCGGTCCAACGGTAAGAGACGCCGGCGAAATCGGTCTCTACAAACGCCAGTGCCTGCGGGTTGGAGAACAAGTCCGGGATCAGCGCAGCTTCATCGTTGCGCAACGAAACCTCGACTTCCATGTCGGCAGCCGAATAGATCTGCGCGACCGGCGCGCCTTGCGCAATCACGGCGCCCAGATCAGCCCGTTTTTCAAGGACCCTGCCATCGAAGGGCGCGG
>JBCCRB010000134.1:0-7075 GCA_039208465.1 Pseudomonadota bacterium | reverse complement strand
CGATCAATCCAACATCGAGGGCTGTGATGTTGATCTTATCCTTTTGCTGCCGAAAAATCCTGATGGGTCTGCGCGCAGCTTGAAACTGGGTCTCGAAAGGCGTTTTCGCGTATCCTTGGCGGTGGTGATTGCCGACAGTTTCGGGCGGCCATTTCGCAATGGTACGACCGGTATTGCGATCGGCGCTTCGGGCTTATCCAGTTTTGTCGACAAGCGCGGGGCGCCTGACTTGTTCGGCAGGCCGCTGGAAGTGTCGACGATCGCCCATGGCGATGAGATCGCGTCGGCGGCATCGCTGATCATGGGTCAGGCCGATGAGGGCGCGCCGGTCGTCCTGATACGCGGCCTTGATCCAACAGCCGACGTCCCGGCCTCGGCGCTCATTCGTCCGATTGATGAGGATCTTTTTCGCTAAGGCTGCGATTCTCAACAGTCTTTATTTGGGCGCCGGGCCAAGTGACTCGCGGAAGACGATACGTGTTTTCAGCTCACGGCCGGGTAGTGCGCCTTGTCCGTCGAGCAGTTCCAACAGAAGTTTTGCGCCCAATCGGCCCATTTCCCGGTGCGGCACATGGACGGTCGTCAGCGGTGGATCGGCGATCTGCGCTAGTTCGATGTCGTCAAAGCCTGTGATTGACAATTCTTGTGGGACTTTGATGCCAAATGATTTAGCGGCTTTGAGCGCGCCCACCGCCAAGACGTCATTGCCGCAAATGATTGCCGTCGGCCGTTTCACGCGGTGCAGCAGATCTGTCGCGGCACGTGCACCATTGTCGATGCTGTAGGGCGTTTCGATAATGGGTATATCGGCTCTTTCAAGCCCGCCCGCGCGGGCAGCCTGCAGGACGGCCTCGACACGATCGGCGGCGCGATCATTGTCAGTCGTTGGGGCCGAGATGATCGCGATGCGCCGATGGCCGTGTTCAAATACCGCATCGGTCAATTCGCGCATGGCGCTTTTATTGTCGAAGCCAACCGATGGAACCGGTGCGTCTTCCCGGTACGACCACGCGACCACAGCTGGTATTTGGCGGGCATGCAGCATCTGATAGGCGGTCTGGCTGCGTGCAAAGCCGATCAGCAACAATGCGTCGGCGCCACGAGCCAAAAGTGTGCGGATTTGCTCGTCCTCAAGCTTGGTCTGATAGGAGGAACTGGCGACTAGGAGCGTAAACTGGTTTCGGCCCAATTCTTCCTGAAATGCTTGAAGGCCGCGCGCAAAGATAGCGTTTTCCATCGTAGGAATGATGGCGCCAATCGTGTTGGTTCGTTTGGCGGCCATGGCGCGGGCACCGAAGTTTGGCGCATAGCCGAGCTTAGCCACGGTCTGCATGACCTTGTTGCGGGTTTCGGGAACCACCTGATCGGGCGAATTGAGGGCGCGTGAGACTGTTGCGGTGGAGACGCCGGCAGCCTGGGCAACGTCATCAATGGTTGGCGCGCTGAATGATCGACGTCTGTTTGTGGGTGGTCTCGGCATGACTTAAAGCCTTAGCACGGGAGCTTTCAAAAAATAAAATGTAAACGCTTGCACTGTCAAATGTAATCGCTTACAAAGCTCTTCTCGGAAAGCTTGGGAGGGCTTCGCCGTGTACCTGATAATCTCTGGCATTGTTTTCTCGGTGTACGTGCTCAACGTCCTTTTAGGTGCGTTGGCTTCGTCGGCCTTTATGGGCGATGTCGGCGAGATGATCGTCTTAGGCATCGCTTCGATCTTTTTCGTGGTTGCTATTCTGCAAGCTGAGCGTGCCGCCAAGCAATAGATCCAAAAAATTCCAAAGGGAGGAATGTATGACGAAAGAACTCAAGGAGAAAGCGTTCGCCGAACGCCGTAATTTCCTGAAACTCGCGGGTTCTGGCGCCTTTACCGCCGCACTTGTTGCCGGTGCGGGCGGCGTGCTGTGGTCCGATGAGGCCGCCGCGATGACGGCGCAGGAAGAGCGCGAACGCGAAGCTGCTGCCGAGCATACCATGACGGTTGCCACCGCCTACATTCTTGGCGCTTCACGCGGTTATCCAATCATGCAGCTGGATCTGAAAGAAAACATCCAGAACGCAACGAACGGCAAAGTTTACGTTAAACTGGCACCAGGCGGGCAATTAGGTGCCGGCGGTGCGCTCGTGCAGGCAGTTCAGGCTGGCACGATCCAAGGTGCGCAGCATTCACTATCGAACTTTGCGCCATTTGCGGCTGTAGTTGATCTGATCAACATGCCGTATTTCTGCGGTTCGAACCAACGCTTCACCAATTTGGTCAATTCCGATGCATGGAAGTCGGAAGTGCATCCGAAAATCGAAGCGTCCGGCTTCAAAGCCCTGTTCTATGTTGTCATTGACCCGCGTGTCGTTGCGGTTCGCCGTGGTGGCAACAAGGTGCTGACACCTGGTGATCTGGATGGTGTGAAATTCCGCGTCCCTGGCTCACAAATGCTGCAGCAGTATTATCGCATGGTCGGTGCGAACCCGACGCCTGTTGCCTGGGGTGAAACACCTTCGGCGATCAAGCAGGGTGTGGCTGATGCGCTCGACCCCTCTGTTGGCGCGCTGGAAGTCTTTGGCTTTAAGGACATTTTGAGCCATGTGACCTTCACCCAGGCTGTGCCTGACAGCCAAGTCTATTCGATGAATCTGGAGTGGTTCAACTCCCTGCCTGCTGATGTGCAGGAAGGTATTGAATTTGCCGGCGAACTCACAACGCACCAAAACCTGGCCAAAGTGCCTTCGGCGCGTGCCTATGCGATGTCAGAGCTGATCAAAGCAGGCGTTGAGTTCCACTCGCTGAACGAAGATCAGTTGGCCGAGTGGCAGGCTGCCGGTGGCTACCAGAACGAGGAATGGGATCAGTTCAAGGTTGACCTTGCGGGCTCCATGGACACGTTCGCCAAGCTGGAAGAAGCGGCCGGCACACGAGGCCGCTACTACGTGCACGACGCGTAAGTCGACGCTTCAGCCTTTTTCGGGGACGGTTTTCATACCGTCCCCCTCACCAATTTCTTGACGCTGGCCCGATCGTTGGATCGGACCCGTGCCGGTCGGACCACGGGAGACGTCCATGTCGCAAATCCTGCAAAATCTGAACCGCAATGCCGAACGTTGGGCCTTGCTGGTGTTCTACACAATGCTGGTCGCCACGATGTTTATCGAGGTGCTGCGGCGCGAAATTCTCTCTTACTCGTCGATCTGGGGCGAGGAGATTGTTCGGTATTCCTTTATCTATCTTGCGTGGATCGGTGCGGCGGCAGCCGTTCGCGAACGCGGGCACATCCGTATTGACGTGATTTTGCATTATGTCGGCCCGCGCGTGAAAGCACTGATCTATCTGTTCGGCGATCTCGTCATGGTCGCGGTCGCGCTCGTTGCGCTCTATTACTCGTTCGAAACAGTGCATGTTTCCTACAAGTTTGGTTCTGTCACGGACGGCTTACGTATCAGCCGTGTGTGGTTCCTGATGGCCGTCCCGATCGGCTTCGCCCTGGTGCTGCTGCGCCTTGTTCAATCCATCAACCGCGACCTCGCGGACCTTCGTGCGGGGCGTCCCGTCTACGAAGGCGACAAACTGTTCGACTGAGGAGTAGGGCGATGCTTTGGACCCAACTTGATCAAACCGTGGACCTTGGCTGGGACTTTTACGGCCCGGTTATCCTCTTTGTCCTTCTGGTTGCGCTTGCGGTGCCCGTTTGGGCGGCGATTGGATCGGCGGCGATTGCCATGTTGCTGTGGTCCGGTGCGCTGCCGCTGGGCCTTGTCGGTGAGAAGCTCTTCACCGGCATCGACTTTTTTGCACTGACCGCCGTGCCGCTGTTCATATTAACCGGTGACGTGCTTGTGCGGACCGGGCTCAGCCGCAAATTCCTCGATGTTGCCGAAGCCCTGACCCAATTTGCCAAAGGCGGCTTTGGTTCGGCAACGGTCCTTGTCTGCGGTATGTTCGCGGCGATCTCCGGTTCTGATGCAGCGGGCGCCGCTGCGGTTGGACGCATGACGATCGATCGGCTGGTGGAATCGGGTTATCCGCGCCCCTATGCCTGCGCGCTGGTCGCCGCCGGCGCCTGTACCGGCATTTTGATCCCCCCTTCGATCGCCTACATCATTATCGGTCTGGTTCTGGGTATCTCCGCGTCGACGCTCTTCCTGGCGGCTGTTATTCCGGGGCTCGCGATTCTGGTGTCGATCCTAGCCACCAACCTCATCATGAACCGGCTTTATGGTTGGGAAGGTGGCGGCAACATCTCCTTTGGTGAATATGTCGGCAATCTGGCAACTTCGCTGAAGTCGGGCTGGTATGCCTTTATCGTGCCCGGCATCATCTTCTACGGCATTTTCTCCGGGCGCCTGACCCCCACCGAGGCCGGGGCGACGGCGGTCGTCGTGACCATCGCGATGGGTTTCTATCTCGGTACGCTAAAACTCAGTGATTTTCCGGCGATGCTTGTTAGCTCGGCCAAGGTCAACGGTGTGATCTTGCCAATCATCGCTTTCTCAGCACCGTTGGCAGAGGCGCTTGCGATTATTGGTGTACCGCAGGGCTTTGTGGCGGCTGCCACGTCGGTCAGCGATGAGCCTATGATCTTAATCCTGATGATGGTTGGCATTTTGATTGCGGCTGGCTGTGTGATGGAAACGACGCCGAATATTGTGATCCTGGCGCCGATCCTGAAACCGCTCGCCGACAGTATCGGCATGAACGAGATCCAGTTCTGTATCATGATGATCACGGCGCTGGGTGTCGGATTCATCACGCCGCCTCTTGGCCTCAACCTCTTTGTCGTGTCGGGGATTACGGGCGAGTCGATCTTGAAGATCGCCTATCGTGCCGTGCCCTTTGTTCTCTTCATGCTCGTGGTAACGCTGTTTATTGCCTACGTCCCGGCAATCTCGACCGTGTTGCTTCCCGAAATCTTCAGATAGGATTGTCCGATGTCGCGAGAGTACCTTAAGCGCGCCAGTTTGAACCCGAAAAGCGATGCCAGCGAGACGCAGGAGATTGTTCGCAAGATTCTTGCGGATATCGAAGTGGGCGGCGATGCGGCGGCAATGGAATACGCCGCCAAGTTCGACAAGTATGATGGTAATGTAATGCTTACGGATGCTGAAATCGAAGCGGCCGCGGCGGCTGTGCCTGACAAGCTGAAGCGCGATATCGAGTTTGCGCATGCGAACGTCAAACGGTTTGCCGAAGCGCAGAAGGATACGATCGCCGATTTTGAAATCGAAGTGATACCCGGTCTTGTGGCGGGTCAGAAGTCCATCCCCGTTAAGGCGGCTGGCTGTTATGTGCCCGGCGGGCGCTATGCCCACATTGCCAGCGCGATCATGACGGTCACGACGGCGAAAGTTGCCGGTTGCGAACACATCGTCGCTTGCTCACCGCCACGCCCAGGTGTCGGCATTGCACCCTCAATCATTTATGCGGCGCATATTTGCGGTGCCGACAAAATCATGGCGATGGGCGGCGTGCAAGGCGTTGCGGCCATGACCTATGGTTTGTTTGGTCTGCCGGAAGCCAATATTCTGGTGGGCCCGGGCAACCAGTTTGTCGCGGAAGCAAAGCGGATCCTTTTCGGCCGGGTGGGCATTGATATGATCGCCGGGCCGACAGACAGCCTCGTCATTGCGGACGCCTCTGCCGATCCGATGATCGTTGCTGCGGATTTGGTTGGACAGGCTGAGCATGGCTACAATTCGCCAGTGTGGCTGATCACCGACCACCGGCCGCTTGCCGAAGAGGTGATGGATTTGGTGCCGAAGCTGATCGCTGATCTTCCAGAATTAAACAGCAAGAATGCGGAAGCGGCTTGGCGTGATTATGCGGAAGTGATCGTGTGCGGGGACCGCGAGGAAATGGCGGCGACGTCTGACGCCTATGCGCCAGAACATTTGACTGTGCAGGCGGAGGATCTCGATTGGTGGCTTGAGCGTCTTTCCTGCTACGGGTCGCTGTTTCTGGGTGAAGAGACGACGGTTGCCTTTGGCGACAAGGCATCCGGGACCAACCATGTGCTGCCGACTTCCGGTGCTGCTACTTACACCGGCGGGCTATCGGTTCATAAATACATGAAGATCGTCACGTGGCAGCGGGCAACGCGCGAAGGGGCCAAACCGATTGCCGAGGCGACGGCACGGATATCCCGTATGGAAGGCATGGAAGGCCACGCACGCACAGCGGATATCCGGCTGAAGAAGTATTTTCCCGATCAGGCATTTGAATTGTCCGTCGATGGCTGACATTGCACGCCCGCATTCCCTGTTTGACCTTGAAGGTCGTGTCGCGCTTGTGACCGGGGCCAGTTCCGGCCTTGGCCGGCGTGCCGCCACGGTGTTGGCGGAAGCCGGTGCGTCGGTTATCGGGATAGCGCGGCGCGAAAAGGAACTAGAAGCGTGGCAGGCCGATACCGGCGGCAAAACGAGAGGCATTGTCTTTGATCTGGCTGACCGGGCGGCATTAAAGGCCCTAGTCGTTGAAGCGAGCGCGCCTTTCGGTGCGCCGGACATTGTGGTGCACGCTGCCGGCATCAACACGCGCGAAGCGGCCGATGATGTCTCCGAAGATGGCTGGGACGTCACGATGGCGCTTAATCTGTCAGCGCCGTTTTTTCTCAGTAAGCTCTTGGTTGGCGCGATGGCCGAAAAGGGATGGGGGCGAATCGTCAATTTCGCATCGTTGCAGAGCTTTCGGGCATTTCCCGCCGGCATAGCTTACGGGGCCTCGAAGGGCGGCATAACCCAACTGACGCGGGCGATGGCGGAAGCCTGGTCGGACAAGGGGATCAATGTGAACGCGATCGGCCCCGGCTTTTTCCGCACTGAGCTGACGGCGGCGGTGTTTGCCGACCCTGAACGAGCCGCGCGGAACGCCGCGCAAACCTGCATTGGCCGCAATGGCGAGCCGGAAGATATAGACGGACCCTTGCTGTTTTTGTCCTCGCCGGCATCGGACTATGTGACCGGACAGACTTTGATGGTCGACGGGGGGTTCACCGCGAAATGAAGGCGCTTGTTTACACAGGGCCTGAAACCTTGGCCTATGATGAATTTACCGACCCTGAACCCGGACCCGATGAACGTCTGATCCGGG
>JBCCRB010000133.1:0-7107 GCA_039208465.1 Pseudomonadota bacterium | reverse complement strand
CGTCATGGTCACCGGGATCACAATCGCAACACACACCCAATTCACATAGCCGGTCGAAAAAGCCGGTAAGCCGCTCGCGCCCCAACCGGCCCAGATCGCGCCAAAAAGACCAGGGATCGATATCAACACCCCGATACCGCTCGACGTGGCGATCGCCTGGTGGATCGGTCTGGAAAACAGCGTCATGAACGTGTTGTTGAGCACACCGCCGCCGATGCCCATCAGCGTTGAGAAGAAACCCATGAAGCCGCCAATGATGAAGCGCCAAAGACCACCGGGCAGATCATCACCAAGCTTCCAGCCCGGTCGATCAAAGATGAGCTTCAAGCCAACTAGCGTCGCAAGCACCGCAAACACAATGCGCAGGCCAGCCCCCGAAATCCCCGAAATCACAAGACTTGCAAACACAACGCCAACCGGCACCGCGATGTAAAAGCCGCGCAGTGTCTCCATGTCGACCGCACGCTGCGCGCGATGGGCAAAAAACGACCGGATCGATGTCGGGACAATGATTGCCAGCGAGGTTCCAACGGCCAAATGCATACGCACCGCTTCCGGCACATCCACCCAGCCAAAGGCCTGATAGAAAACCGGAACCAGGATCGCGCCGCCGCCAATGCCAAAAAGACCCGCCAAGAAGCCCGCCGCGATGCCCGATCCGACAACAGCCAGCACAAAGGGTAAAAGCTCGGGATTATCGGCAAACAACGCGCTGTCACGCCGCCGTTTGGGTCATGTGGGGCGCAGTTTCGGGCGCCGGGCGCGCCTGCACAGCTTCATAAGCCTTGAAAATCACGTCTCCAGTCGCACCGGGTTTGACTGCGTCAACCGACAGGATCTGCCGCCAGCGCCGCGCACCGGCCCAGCCATTGAAGAGACCGACCATATGCCGGGTCACATGATTGGCCCGCCCAGCGGCGGCAACATGGCGGTCCACATAAGACGCCATCGTCGCGATCAGATCATCGATTGGCATCGGCGCACGCTTATCGCCGTAAAACAGTTGATCCACATCGCGCAAAAGCATCGGATTTTGATAGGCCGCACGACCAAACATCGCCCCATCCAGCGCACCAGGCCCATTATCGAGCGCTTCCAGCGCTTGATTCAAAGTCTGCAGACCGCCATTCAAACCAATGAAATCACTCGCATTTTCGGCCTTGAGCCGAACCACCCGATCATAGTCGAGCGGCGGAATATCGCGGTTTTCTTTCGGGCTCAGCCCTTGCAACCAGGCTTTACGCGCATGCACCCACAATCCGTCGCATCCGGCCGCCCAGACCGCGTGCGCCAGCGCATCGAGCGCAATTTGCGTGTCCTGCTCATCCACGCCGATACGGCATTTGACGGTAACCGGCACCGAACCGCCCACAGCCACCTTCATCGCGGCCACACAATTGGCAACCAGATCCGGTTCACGCATCAGGCAGGCACCAAATGTGCCCGATTGCACGCGATCAGAGGGGCAGCCGACATTCAAATTGATTTCGTCATAGCCGAGATCGGCACAGATTTTCGCCGCTTCCGCCAGCTTCTCCGGCACTGACCCGCCCAATTGCACGGCGACCGGATGTTCCACCGGGTCAAAACCGAGCAAACGGTCACGCGCACCATGGATCACCGCATCGGCGACCACCATTTCCGTGTAAAGCAGCGCATGGCGCGACAATTGACGGTGGAAAAACCGGCAATGTCGGTCCGTCCAATCCATCATCGGGGCGACCGCGAAAACCGCCCTGCTCTTCTCATGTCGGTGCTTAAAGCTCATGGCTGGTCAATAAGCGCTCGCTGGCACACAAACAAGCGCGATATGTGACGGGTTGCTCAGGATGAAGCGCCGAACGCCGCCATCAGGCCGCGTAGCTCTGCCAGTCCGCGCATCCGACCGATCAGCGGATAACCCGGCATGCCAGGCTGATCCAGATCGCTCAGCAGATCATGACCATGATCGGGACGCATCGGCATTTGCCAGTCTGAACGGCCAGCGGCACGCCGCCGCGCCTGCTCCTGCATCAAAGCGCGCACGGTGCCCGCCATATCGCTATCACCCTCCAGATGCGCCGCCTCGTAAAAACTGTACCGCCTGCCGCTTGAAAAACCTTGGCGTGTTGTATTGCGTAAGTGCGCGAAATGGATTTTTGGGCCCAGCCGTTCAATGAAACCCGGCCCATCAAAGGCTGGGTCGACGCCCAATGAGCCGGTGCAAAAAGTGATCCCATTGGCGGGGCTATCGATATCGCCAACAAGGCGCGCATAATCATCGACCGAGGACATGATCCGGGGCAGACCCAAAAGCGGAAATGGCGGATCATCGGGATGGCAACAGAGCCGCAGGCCAAGCGCTTCGGCATGCGGGACGATCTCGCCCAAAAAGTCGATCAGATTGGCGTAAAGCGTTTCGGCGTCGATCCCGGCATAGCCCTGCAATTGCGCCCGCACATCACCAAGGCTCCAGCTTTCAGTCGCGCCCGGCAGACCTTTCAGCAGATTGTCGAGCAGCGTGGCCTTGTCTTCGTCGCGCAGTTGCGCGTAGCGTTCACGCGCCTGCGTGACCAATTCGGCCTCATAATCATCAGCAGCACCAGCCCGCTCAAGGATGAACAGATCAAAAGCGGCAAAGTCAATCAGATCAAACGCCATCGCCGTCCCGCCATGGGCGAGCGGTCGCCGCAATTCGGTGCGGGTCCAATCAAGCACTGGCATGAAATTGTAGCAGATCACTTCAATCCCGGCTTCGGCCAAATGCGTCAGACTGGTCTTGTAGTTGGCGACATGCGTTTTGAAATCACCCGCCTTGCGTTTGATATCTTCTGAAACCGGCAAGCTCTCCACAACCGACCAATCAAGCCCGCTCGGCTTATCGCTGCCCGCAAAATGAGCGATCTCGATCTGGCGCTTTGCGATTTCGGTACGCGGCCAGACATCGCCTGTCGGCACATGATACAAGGCCGATACAACACCCTCGACGCCAACCTGCAGCAAGGCATCGATCGAGATTGTGTCGTCAGGGCCAAACCATCGCCAGGTTTGTTTCATGCGCAAAGTGCTCCGCTTTGACCCCGTTAAGCCGATAGCCTTTCGATCCGTCAAGCGATATCACAGGCCGTGCGGGCGCGCCTGAGCGCCGATCGACGGGGAGCTGGCGCGCCAGAGCGACATCATGCAGATCGTACATTTCGGCGTCGGCAATTTTCATCGTGCCCATCAGGCCTGGTACACCCAGCATGCGGGCGATGGCTGGCAGATCGTCGGCGTCTCCTTGCGTAGCCCAGCCATGCGCGATGCGCTGCAGCCAAACGATTTTAACTACACCCACCTTACCAAGGGTGGAGGCGAAACCGAGGCCGAACAAATCACGGTCCTCAAAGACATACTCGTCGCGCCCGAAGCACCGCACGCTGTGATCGAAGCGCTATGCGCGCCGCAAACGCAAATGGTGACGCTGACCATCACCGAAAAAGGCTTTTGCCTCGCGCCCGGCTCCGACAAGCTGGATCCATCCCACCCCGACATCGCGCATGATCTGGCCAATCCGGACGCGCTGCGCACCGCGATCGGCTTTCTCGCCCATGCCATTGCACGGCGCAAAGAAAACGGCATGGCGCCGCTGACAATCATCAGCTGTGACAATCAAACGGACAATGGCCGCAAATTGGAACAGGCCGTCAAAACGTTCAGCCAACATGCAGGGCTTGCGGTCGACCCCGGCACGCAGTTTCCCAACACGATGGTGGACCGGATCACACCGGCAACGACGGATGCTTTGCGCGATGAGGTGACCACATTGACGGGCACGCAAGATCCGGCGCCCGTTGAAACCGAACAGTTCAGCCAATGGGTCATCGAAGACCGGTTCGCAGGCAAGCATCCCGATTGGGCGCGCGCTGGCGCGGAAATTGTCGCCGATGTCGGTCCCTATGAGCGACGCAAACTGCGCATGCTCAATGGCGCCCATTCACTGCTCGCCTATCAGGGTGTCATCGCGGGGCACGCGTTCGTGCATCAAGCCATCGCCGATCCGCCCTTAAGGCGCCTGACAATCGAGATCATGGAAGCCGCCGCGCAGACGCTCGCCGACAGCCCGATGGACATGCTCAAGAGCTATGCCAAAGCGCTTGTGCAGCGCTTTGAAAACCCGGCGTTAAACCATCGCTTGCGCCAGATCGCCATGGATGGCTCGCTGAAAATACCGCTGCGCCATCTCGACGTCGCCGCTGATTTGATTGCAATGGATGGGAACGCGCAAGCGCACGCCAAGGCCGTCGCCGGCTGGATCAGCTTTTTGCGCCACGACCTGGCAGCAAAGCGCGCCATCGAAGACCCGCGCGCCGATGAACTGGCAAAGATTATCGGATCAGCCGGTGCGCTCAGCCAGATCGTCCGCCAACTCCTGGCGACCATCGATGGCCGGGACTGGCCCGACGCTTGGTACCGGCAGATCGAGGCCGAAATCGCCCGCCTCGACGCCTGAACCAAGCGTATCGCTCTGCACAGCTTCGAATACACGCCCGACCCCGATCAGCACCGGCTCGTCACCATTGATCGCGGCAATGCCCGTCTCGATCTCATTGAGGCTTCCCGCCCAACGCGCCTCGCCGGCCCGGCAAAGACCCGAAGCGATCACGATCGGCGTCGCGGCATCCATCCCGTGCGCCAAGAGCCGGTCGCGGATTTCGGTGGCGGTTCGCTTGCCCATATAGAAGATCGTCGTGGTCGACGGATCGGCAATCGCTGCCCATTTGATGTCATCGGGCAGCGCGCCCTTGCGGCTATGCCCGGTGACAAAACGCACCGATTGCGCGCAATCGCGATGCGTCAGCGAGACGCCAAGCTGTGATGCCAGGGCGAGTGCGGATGTGACACCCGGCACCACAGCGACCGGAATGCCTTCTTCACGCAGCCGGGCAATTTCCTCGCCCGCCCGGCCAAACACCATCGGATCGCCGCCTTTCAGGCGCACCACATGCTTGCCGGCCTTGGCGAGCGTCACCATCGTGTCGTTGATATCTTCCTGCTTGCAGCTGTCGCGCCCGCCGCGCTTGCCCACCATCATGCGCTTGGCTTCACGACGTGCCAACTCCAGCACATCATCGGAAACAAGATCATCAAACAGGATAACATCGGCCGCCTGCAGCGCTCGTACCGCTTTCAGCGTCAACAATTCAGCGTCGCCAGGCCCGGCGCCGACCAACGTCACGCGGCCGGCCGAAGCACCGCTCGAATGGGCGATGCGCGCGCTGTCAGCAAGCAATTCCCGCTCGGTCCCGGCCTCCACCGTCCCGGCAAAAGCCCGGTCAACAAAACGTTCCCAAAAGGCCCGCCGCTGCGGCCCGGGCGCGAGCTGCTCATTGATCGCAGCGCGCACATCGCGTGCCATCTCAGCCCAGCCTTGCAGTGATTTTGGCAAGAGTGTCTCAATCCGCCGCCGGATCGCCTGACCAAAAATCGGCGCCGCCCCATCCGTTGATATCCCGACAATGGCCGGTGACCGGTTGACGATGGACCCAAACTGGAATTCGCAGAAGGCCGGCTTGTCGATCACATTGACCGGCACGCCAGCAGCTTTTGCCGCACAATAAAAGGCCTGCGCCTCACCATCGCTTTCCGCATCAGCGATCGCAATCTGCACACCCTCAAAACTGTCGACCGCCCACGGCCGTTGATGCCAGCGATATTGGTGATCCTCCAGCAGGGTCGAAAACACCGGATCGAGTTCGGTCGCATAGACCTCCACAAAGGCACCAGCGGCGGCCAGAAGCTGCGCTTTCCAGGCGGCGGCATCAGAGCCACCGGCCAGCAACACCCGTTTGCCCGCTAGTTTGTAGAACACGGGCAACACCGCAAGCGCGCCGATACGCTCCTGCTTGGCACGGCCGCGACGCCGACCCTCACTCGGCTGCGATGAGACGATGCGCATGAATGATCTCCGTAATTTCAGCTTTGCAGGAGCCGCAATTGGTGCCGGCGCGCGTTGCCCGGCCAACGGCATCCACCGAATGGCAACCGGCGCGCACGGCACCGGCAATGTCATTGACGCCAACCGACATGCACGAGCAGACGATCGCGCCCTTGTCCGGCATGTCGGCAGCAGGACGCCCGGCCAGAACCCGCCACCGGTCCTTTGGTGTTGCAAATGATGAGGCGAGCAGGCCGGAAACCCAGGATCGGGACACTTCCACCGGCGACACCGAAAGATAGGCCGCGCCGAGCAAACCATCGCGCTCGAACTGGGCAGCACGCCAAAAGCCGCGATGCCCATCGCTCGCACTGAGCGCTGTTGCATCAGCACGAACAAGCCGCGCCAGAAACGCCTCAATTGCTTCCGGCAATTTGCGCAAGGCAAACTCCAAGCGCCATCCACCATCAGCCTTTGCCAGTGCCCAATAATCGAGCCCGGCAACATCCGGCTGGTCGCGTGTAATCAGAAACCCATGCGCCGCCATCGCAGCTTTCTCGACGGAAACAGTTGCGGCCTTCAACGCCGGCTGGCCGGAAATCGGATCGGTGCGCGGCGCAACAAGCGTATCAACCCGCGCGGCCGACGCGTATTGATCATTCCAGTGCATCGGCACGAAGACGCTGCCTTCCTGCTGGTCATGGCTGATCATTGCCCGCACCAAAACCGATTTGGAACGCGCCTTGAGGCTGATCAGGTCAGCATCGGCGATGCCGAGCCGCGCAGCATCTGCACCATGAATCTCGCAATAGGGTTCCGACATATGCGCGCTCAGGCGCGCTGATTTTCCGGTGCGGGTGATCGTATGCCATTGATCGCGTACGCGACCCGTATTCAACCGCATCTCGGCACCATTGGTCTTTGCGGGACTGACCGGCGGCTGCACGGCCACAAAACGCGCCTTTCGCTCTGGCGTATAAAACTGGCCATTGGCGAAAAATCGGGTTTGCCGCGCGGCATCGAACTTGCCACGCTGCGGCCATTGGAACGGCGGCAAATCATCATAGGCCTGAGCCGAAATGCCTTGCAGCGCCTCCAAATTCAGATCGCGATCATCTTCATTTTCAAACGCGGTAAGACGCGCAAATTCGTCAAACACCGCCGAAGCGGAACCATAATCAAAGGCGTCATGCCACCCCATCCGTTGGCCG
>JBCCRB010000132.1:0-7142 GCA_039208465.1 Pseudomonadota bacterium | reverse complement strand
GGCTTTTTCGGACGGATGATGGTGGCGGGGAACGTCTCCGTTGGCTTTCGTCAAGCTGACATCGGAGGAATCAAAATCGCCGACCCACAATTCGGGCGTAACACCCAAGCTTTTGGCGTGGCGAATTCCGCCATCGGCGGCGATTACGCGGTGATCGTCGACCAGGCCTGCCAAAGACGGGTTCGCGTCAAGATCGCCATCGAGAAGGATCGCAAACTGAGTTTCGGATTGCATGGTGCGGTGATAGCGCGTCCAGTCGGGTGGGAAAAGGTGCGGCAAGAACATGTATTTACGTCAAGGTTGGGCACTGATATGAGCATCGATGCAAGCTAACGGGGTGCCGCCAATAGGCGGCTGAGAGGCAAACCCGCCAACCCGATGAACCTGATCCGGTTTGCACCGGCGTAGGGATTAGTTGCCCAGGGCAGATCAACCAGACCCGCCCGATGAGCGCTTTTCCCGAAAGTAAAAAAGGAGGCGCTCATGCGCATCAAGAATAGTCATGCTTTCGGCATCACAATAGCTGTTTCGGCGATGGCCGGGCTGCTGGCCGTTGGCCCATCGCATGCATCAAACGATACGCTGACCATTTATACCTATGAGAGTTTCGTGGCTGAGTGGGGCCCGGGACCACAAGTGGAAGCGGCTTTTGAGGCGCAGTGTTCCTGCGACCTTGAATTCGTCTCGGCTGCTGACGGTGTGGCCCTTTTGAACCGGCTACGGTTAGAAGGCGGCAATAGCCGGGCCGATATCGTACTTGGCCTCGATACCAATTTGACGGCCGAAGCGGTGGAAGCCGGTTTTTTTTGTCGAACATGGTGTTGCGTTTGATGGCGCGGAATTGCCGGGTGGTTGGAACGACAGCTATTTTCTGCCTTTTGACCATGGCTATTTTGCCGTCATTTATGATTCGGAGACCATCAGCGAACCACCTGCAAGCATGGCGGACTTTTTGGCCGCCGATCCGTCGCAAAAAATCGCGATCCAGGATCCGCGCACGTCAACGCCCGGCCTGGGGCTGATGCTGTGGATCAAGGATGTATATGGCGATGAATGGGAGTCGGCGCTGGAAGCGCTGAACGAACGCACACTCACTGTTACCCCCGGCTGGTCGGAATCCTACGGGCTTTTCACCAATGGGGAAGTGCCTATGGTGCTGTCCTACACAACATCACCGGCCTACCACATCCTTGTGGAAGGGACAGAACGCTATAAGGCGGCCGAGTTTTCCGAAGGCCATTATATGCAGATTGAGGTTGCCGGTATTACCACAAAAGGTGCCGACAACCCGCTTGCAGAAGCGTTTATGACTTTCATGATCTCGCCAGCGTTTCAGTCAATCATTCCGCAGACCAACTGGATGCTGCCTGTGGCCGAAACCGGTGCTGATCTGGAAAGTGCGTTCACCGACGCGGTGCCTGCGAAGGCATTGCTGTTCTCACCGGAAGAAGTCGCCGAAAACCGCCAGGAATGGGTCCGTCAGTGGCTGGACGTCATGAGCCGCTGAGCGTGCATCCCTTCACGCCCGACATGCCGGCACGGCTCGTTCTGGTCGCGCTGGCGGTGTTGTGCTTAACACCGCTTATCGCGCTCGGCGTGATGGGCGGTGAGGCGTTGCGCATTGGGTCCCTGTCGGCGCTGCTGGGCGATCCTTTCATTCAACGTGCGCTGCGGTTCACCTTGGTACAGGCGGCTTTATCGACGCTGATCTCTGTCGCGCTGGCGGTGCCGGTTGTGTTGGCCTTGCGCCATATCCAGCAGCCTTGGCTTTTACGGCATGTGTGGACGCTTTTTGCCCTGCCGCTGGTGCTGCCGCAAATTGTTGCTGCATTAGCGATCGCGGCTGTCTTTGGCCACAATGGTTGGATTGCCGATCTGGTTGCGATAGCGGGCATAAATTGGCCCTCCATCTACGGTCTCGCCGGCATTCTGCTTGCGCATGTGTTCTTTAATTTGCCGTTGGCGGCGCGCGTTTTTGATCTGGCACTACAGTCGCAGCCGGTCGAGTATGAGAAGAACGCCGCACAGCTTGGCCTGACCGGTTGGCGGCGTTTTATACTCATCGAAGGTGCCGTGATCCGCGATGCGGCCATGGGCGTGTCGATCCTGATTTTTCTGCTCTGTTCAACGTCTTTCACCATCGTGCTGATGCTCGGTGGCGGGCCGCGTTCGACAACGCTGGAAGTTGCCATCTATCAGGCGTTGGCCTTTGATTTTGATCTCGGGCGCGCGGTCATGCTTGTTGCGTTGCAAGTGCTGGTGACAGGCGGCATCGTGCTTGCGCTGATGGGACGTCGCGATGCCGACGTCGGTACCACGGGCTTCTCTCTAACCGGTGCGATGCATATGCGGGCCGTCATGGCTGGTGAGCGGTCCGGCGCTGCGATTGCCATGCTTCTGGTTCTTGTGGCGGTATTGTTTGTCGCCCTGCCATTCATTTTCATTGTTTTTGATGGTTTCGCCGCCAATCCTTTTGCTGTGTGGCAGCGCCAGGCGGTTGTTGCTGCGCTGTTAACCAGCATCATCATCGGGCTGTTTTCATCGATTTTGGCGGTTTTTGGTGCGGTTTTGTTGACCCACCGGCGCGCGGGTGGTCGCTTTCTTGCCGCGATGCCGGTGTTGGCCTTGGTTTTTCCGCCCATTGTGTTGTCCGCCGGATGGTTCCTGACGCTTCGTCAGTTCACGGACCCGTTTGAATATGCCGCTATCTTAGTGGTGGTCATTAATGCGGCGATGGCGCTACCGTTCGTGCTGCGGATTGTAGGTCAGGCGCTGCAAACGCACGCGGCGCGGTACGGACAGCTCGAAGATCAGCTTGCACTGACCGGTTGGGCGCGTTGGCGTATATCGGTGCTGCCGGCCTTACGAGCGCCCTTGTTGGTCGGTTTTGCGTTCGCCTTTGCGCTTTCGCTTGGTGATTTCGGGGTGATTGCCTTGTTCGGCTCTGAGCGCCTGCAAACGCTGCCCTATATGATTTATGCCAGCTTCGGAAGCTACCGCACCAATGATGCGGCAGCGCTGGCCTTGTTGCTCGCGGTTCTGGTTTTCATTGCCATCGGATTTGCTGAATGGCTTGGCCAACGGCAAACGCGATCGGGGGCGCCATGATTACAGGCCTCGACTTATCGATGTGCGACGTCTCCTATCAACATAATAATGGCCCGCGCTTTGCCTTTGACGTGACCTTTCCGGCCGGCCAAACCAGTGTGATCATGGGGCCGTCCGGATCGGGGAAGTCCACGTTGCTCAATCTGCTGGGAGGGTTTTTGAAAGCTGACCGAGGGGACATTGTCATTGGCGGGCAAAATGTGACGCATTTGCACCCGAGCGAGCGACCCGTGTCAATGATTTTCCAGGATCACAATTTGTTTGCCCATTTGGATGTCGCCCGCAATGTGGGTCTGGGTGTTGACCCCCATCTGAAGCTCGATGAGGCTGGCTGGCACCATGTTGAGGATGCGCTGATTTCAGTCGGTTTGCGTGGTTATGGCCAACGCATGCCGTCAACGCTTTCCGGTGGTGAACGTCAGCGTGTGGCGTTAGCGCGCATGTTGGTGCGTGACCGGCCGGTCCTGCTGATGGATGAAGCGATGGCGTCGCTTGGACCGGGCTTGCGTCAAACGATTTTGGCCCTGGTCAAGCAATTACAGTGTGAGAAAAGGCTGACGGTCATCATGATTACCCATGAACCGGGCGACGCGCGCCATATTGCAGATTCCATGGCGTTTCTTGCTGATGGGCGGATTTTGGCACAGGCGCCAGGCACCAATTTGCTCGACTCGCCTTCCGATCCGCAAATTGCTGCTTATTTAGGGATTGCCGGTTGACGCGATTTCGCCGGAATTGGCATGTAGTTAGGCGCGCGTTAAGGCGCTCTTAAGCATAAACGCCTCGGCAAGCAGCAGAGAAAAATCTCCAAAGTGCATCAGCGACGTTCAAAATTCAGCCGGTTCGCTCAGGGCGTTAGTGTTGTCGCGCTTCTGGCTGTGGCGGGCTGCACGAGTTTTGACATGTTTTCGTCTGATTTGGATGTGCGCCCGTCGAGCCGCCCGGTAACCGCAGATAATGTACGCAGTGGCCGGCTTGCTTCGATCGGGGCGCAGCAGCATCCGCGAATCTTGGCTGCCTATGGCGGTGAATATTCCGATGTGAAGCTGGAGCGGATGGTTGCTGGGATTGTGGGCGAACTCGTGACGGTTTCTGAAAACCCGACCCAAGTCTATCAGGTCTCCATCCTTGATTCGCCGGTCATCAACGCCTTTGCGCTGCCCGGTGGCTATCTTTACGTGTCACGCGGTCTGCTCGCGTTGGCCAATGATAGTGCTGAACTGGCAGCTGTGATCGCGCATGAGATGGCGCATGTGACCGCCGAGCATGGCATCAAGCGGCAACGACGGGAGGCAGAAGCCGAACTTGCCAGCCGAGTCGTCTCCGAGGTTTTGTCGGATCAAAGCGCCGGGCGCCGCGCCTTGGCACGGGGACGGGTGGCACTAGCGCAGTTTTCCCGCAATCAGGAGCTGGAGGCCGATGCAATCGGAATCGCCTCGCTGCATGAGGCGGGTTTTGATCCTTTTGCCGCTGCCCGCTTCCAGCAGACGATGGATTCGTTCTCCAAGCTGAAAAATGGTGGCCAGCAGGGCGAAAACTCGCTGGATTTTCTGTCGACCCACCCGTCGACACCGCAACGTATAAACCTAGCCCTCGGCCATGCGCGCCGGTTCGGTGCGCCAGGGATCGGCGTGGTTGAGCGCGAAGCCTATCTTGCCGGTCTTGACGGCATGCTGTTTGGTGACAGTCCAAATGAAGGGTTTGTGCGCGGCAACACCTATGCCCATGTCGGCCTCGGGATCGCTATCGATTTTCCTGCAGGGTTCACCGTCGAAAATCGACCGGAAGCGGTGCTGGCCGCGCGCGCTGACGGCGCGGCTGTGCGCTTTGACGGGGCAGAGGTGCCGAGCGGCCAGCCGTTGACGACCTATCTTGCCAGTGGCTGGGTGGAAGGTCTTGATGCGGCAAGTGTTCAGGCGGCGTCGATCGCTGGGCTGGAGGCGGCGACAGCGCGGGCCGTCGTTGACCGATGGATGTTTGACATCACGGTCGTTCGGGTTGGCAACTCGGTTTACCGCATTTTGACAGCGGTGCCCGAGACGGGCGTCGATCTCAACGCGTTGGCGAACGAAACCCGCCAGACTTTCCGGGTGCTCAGTGACCGTGAAAAGGCGCTTTATCAACCGTTGCGTGTGCGTATCGTGCGGGCGGGTTCCGGTGACAGTGCGGCTAACCTGTCGCGTCGTATGGCTGCCTTTGATGACCGGCAAAGCGCGTTTCGGATTTTCAACGGGATGAAGCCCGGTGACGAAGTCGTCGCTGGTGAACTCTACAAGGTTGTCACACAGTAAAGGGCTTTACGCGTAGTTGACCGCCATTTCCGGATTGTTTCGAGTCAGTGCCGTGCGCAATTTTTCCAGGGCGCGGTTTTCAATCTGACGAACGCGTTCCTTGGAAATGCCCAGTTCAATGCCAAGCGATTCCAATGTCGCACCATCCTCCGACAGGCGGCGCTGGCGGATGATTTTCACCTCACGCTCATTGAGTACGGACAATGCGCCGCTTAGCCAATCGGAGCGGCGTTCGGTGTCGATTGTCTCTTCAACCAGCTCGTCCTGCAATGGGCGGTCGTCGACCAGGAAATCTTGGCGTGTTGCGCCCGAATTTTCGTCGTCGCCAACAGGGGCGCTAAGTGATGAATCGGGGCCAGACAATCGTGAATCCATCAGCGCGACGTCTTTTTCCGCAACGCCCAGCGCCTCAGAAATCTCGCGATACATTGTCGGCTGGTCGGGTGTTTCGCCGGTTTTTGCCAGCCGCGCGCGCAAGCGGCGCAAATTAAAGAAAAGGGCCTTTTGTGCCGATGATGTGCCGCCGCGCACGATTGACCAATTGCGCAGAATGTAATCCTGCATAGAGGCCCGGATCCACCAGGTTGCATAGGTTGAGAAACGAACTTCGCGCTCAGGCTCGAAACGTGCTGCCGCCTCCAGGAGGCCGACATAGCCTTCCTGTATAAGGTCACTCATGGGTAGGCCAAAGTTACGGAATTTTGAGGCCATCGAAATGACCAAACGCATATGGGCGGTGGTGATTTTATGAAGCGCTTGCTGATCCTGCTTATCCTTCCAGGCGACGGCGAGCTCATGCTCCTCATCGCGTTCCAGATATGGTGCGTTCATGGCCATGCGTACCATGTCGCGGCGGGCAGGTTCCTGTTTCATCACGCTTCTCCCTGATCCGAAGCCGGAAAGCCTCTGCCTCGTTCTTACGGGGCGGGATCAGTTTGGATCAGCAATTAATTGCTTTTATTGCCGTGAGGGAAAAAATAATTTTGCAAATGCGCAAAGAAAAACCCCGCATAGAGGACCATGCGGGGTTACATTTACCTGGCAGAGAGGAACGTTAGGCTGCCTTGTCGGCAGTCGCGTTCTCATTGTTGGCGTCCACGTCACCTTCATCATCTTCAGATTTCGGACCCCGCTTCGGGCCCTTTTGAAGGTTCGCTTCGATCATTTGCATGGCTTCGGTTTCGGAAACTTTCTTCACCACCGTGATTTCACGCGCCATGCGGTCACGAGCTGCTTCGAAAAGCTGACGTTCGGAATAGGATTGTTCCGGCTGGTTCTCGGCCCGGTACAAATCGCGGACAACTTCCGCGATTGAAATCAGGTCGCCGGAATTAATCTTCGCGTCATACTCTTGCGCACGGCGTGACCACATTGTCCGCTTGATCCGGGCACGGCCCTGCAACACGCGCAGGGCGCCATCGACGAAATCGGTCGCTGCGAGTTTGCGCATGCCGATAGAGGCCGCTTTGGCAACGGGTACTTTCAACCGCATCTTGTCTTTTTCGAACTCGATGACGAACAGTTCCAGCTTGTGACCAGCCACTTCCTGTTCTTCAATCGCGGTAATCTGACCGACACCATGGGCTGGATAAACGATATGCTCGTTCACTTTGAAGCCTTGACGTTGAGCGGGTTTTTTAGGCGCGCTTGCCATATTTTTCGTACTCCCTTGCCCGGCGCGAATGCCAGACGTTGTGTGTCAACTTGTCTTTATGTTGTGCGGCTTAAAACGCGCGCAAACCG
>JBCCRB010000131.1:0-7153 GCA_039208465.1 Pseudomonadota bacterium | reverse complement strand
GTGGCCACCATCATTGTCCTTACCCTGGCGCTTTGGTTATCCAGCGGCTTTGTTCTTCTGGGCATTGTGGTCATCGCAACACTCGCCTTCAGCCTTGCCGCAACCCAATTGGGGCAGCCCCGTGCCATCAAGGGGATGCTTTACGCGGCTCCGTTGCTCGTGGCCGCTGGCCATTTGCGCGGCGAAGGCGATCATATGGCCGGTTTCGTGGCCGTCTGCTTCCTGTGTGCGGTGGTCTTTGCAACCGATATCGGCGCCTATTTCGTCGGTCGCTGGCTCGGCGGACCCAAATTGTCACCGACGATTTCGCCCAACAAAACCATATCCGGCGCTGTCGGCGGACTCATTGCCGCAATGATTTTTGGCACGTTGACCTATGTTTTGTTTGGGCTGACACCATTTTGGGTAGCAACCGCTTTGGCAATTCCGCTATCCATAGTGTCGCAATTTGGTGATTTGTATGAGTCATCAATGAAACGAACCGCGGGCGTTAAAGACTCCGGGAAAATCATTCCCGGCCATGGCGGTGTCATGGATCGCGTCGATGGCCTTCTTTTCGCCGCGTTTGCATTGTGGCTGGTCAGCATCGCCGCTGGTCAATGGGACGCGCCGGCCAATACGTTTTTTGCAACGCGCTAAGGCCGCGCAATTGGTGGGTTTTAACGGGTAGGCATATGGATCTCTTGGCCACTTTCTCGCAGGACGGGTTTATTTTCGGCGTCCTCGTACCGTTCTTCTTCGTCTTGATGATCGTGATTTTCATTCACGAATTGGGCCACTATCTCGTCGGCCGCTGGTGCGGGATTGGCGCGAAAGTCTTTTCGGTCGGGTTCGGCCCGGAATTGTTCGGGTTCACCGACAAAAATGGCACCAGATGGCGCTTTTCGGCGATACCCTTGGGCGGTTACGTCCGCTTTGTCGGGGATATGAATGCCGCCTCGACCAAAGCAGAAATGGATGAGGGCCTGTCCGAGGAAGAACGCATTCAGGCTTTCCACAACAAGGCGGTGTGGAAACGTGCCGCAACTGTGTTTGCCGGACCGGCAGCGAACATGATTTTGGCAATCGCAATTTTCACGGCGATCTTCGCGATCTGGGGCCGCACGATTGCCGACCCGGTGGTCAATGTCGTCAACGACGGCGGTGCCGCGCAGGAAGCCGGGATACAGCCCGGCGACATTTTCGTTTCGCTTGATGGCAACGCCGTCGACACCTTCGCCGATGTTCAGCGCTATGTCGGCCCGCGTGCCGACACGCCGATCGTGATGGTGCTAAGACGTGGAAACGACAACGTGGAACTGACGGTTACACCGGAGCGTCTTGAGGTTGAGGATCGCTTTGGCAATACGATGGAGCAGGGTGTCATCGGTGTGCTGGCTGACAGGGAAGGCGCCAGTTTCCGCACCCGCGACTATACGGTCAGCGAAGCCTTCGTCGAGGCTTTCAGGGAGACCGGGTATGTCATCACTCGCACGGCCGGCTACATTGGTGGCGTGATCGTCGGGCGCGAGCGTGCAGACCAGATTGGCGGGCCCATTCGGGTCGCGCAATTATCGGGTCAGGTGGCCACATTAGGGTGGCTTGCGCTGATCAATTTGGTCGCCGTTCTGTCTATTTCGATCGGCCTTTTGAACTTGCTGCCTGTCCCAATTTTGGACGGCGGGCACCTCATGTTTTATGCCGCCGAAGCGGTCCGCGGCAGGCCTTTGTCGGAAAATGCGCAGGAGGTCGGCTATCGCATTGGATTTACAATGATTCTCCTGTTGATGGTGTTTGCCACCTGGAATGACATCACGCAGCTCATGACGCGCGGCTGAAGAGGGTGATTTTTAGAATTAATTCACTATGATAGCACCCATTCAGTGGCCAAAACGCCACGAAATACGAGAACGTAAATGGATTTTAACCCTGACGCTTGCGTGTGCCGATAAAGACTGCAATAGAACGTTGCAAACACGCCATCATGGGCGGTTCGAAATGATGTTCAGTGGGGATACATCCGCATGATCGCGGCAAAGACAATGATACGGGCACTTTCGTTAACGGCGCTGACAGCGCTACCGTTGGCCGGAGCAACTTCTGTCGCGACTGTCGCGATGACCAGTGTCGCTCAGGCCGCCGTTGTCAACAGCATTGATGTGCGCGGAAACCAGCGGGTCGGTAACCAGACGATCGCTGATTTCGTCGGCTATCGCCCCGGTGCAAACTTCACCCCATCGGTCGTCGATGATGCCGTTAAGGCATTGTTTCGTACGGGACTTTTCTCAAATGCGGCAGTGCGCGTGTCTGGCGCGACCCTGATTGTTGAAGTCTCCGAATTCGGGATCGTCAACCAGGTGTTGTTCCAGGGTAACCGGCGTCTGAAGGATGATCGCCTGTCCCAAGTTGTGCGGCTCGCGCCGCGTGAACGGTTTGAACAGGCGACGCTTGATGACGACGTCATCGCCATTGAAGAAGCCTACAGCCGCACAGGGCGTGCTGATGTGGTTGTTACGGCGAGCGTGATTGATCTTGGTGAGAATCGCGTGAACGTTGTTTTCAACATTAATGAAGGCGGAAAGACGCGAATCGCGCAAATTAATTTCCTCGGCAACAACGCTTTTAGTGACCGTCGTTTACAAGGTGTGATGTCGATCAAGCGTTCGAACTTCCTTTCGTGGATTTCGCGCAATGATGTTTTCGATGATCAGCGCCTGGCCGCTGATATGGAGCAGGTACGCCGGTTTTACTTCAACCGGGGTTATGCGGACTTCCGTGTGATCTCGGCAGAAGGCGGCGTTGACCCTGATACCGGCGCGGTCGTCATCAATATCGAGGTCGACGAAGGCGAGAAGTACACCTTTGGCGCGGTCGAGATTGACAGCACCGTAACCGGATTTGACCAAAACGCGCTTGCGGCGACCGTTCGCACGCGCAGCGGTACGACGTACAGCGCGGAAGAAGTTGAGGACACGCTCATCGCGATGTCAGAACGTCTGGCCAGCGGCGGTTTCCCGTTTGCAGAGGTCACGCCAGTCGGCAACCGCAACTTCGAAACACGCACAATTGACGTCACCTATGTGGTGGATGAAGGTCAGCGCGCCTTTATCGAGCGTATCGAGATTGTCGGTAACACGCAGACCCGTGACTTCGTTATCCGCCGTGAGTTTGATGTCGCTGAAGGCGACGCGTTCAACCAGTTCTTGGTTAGACGCGCCCAGCGGCGTCTGGAGGCACTGGACTTCTTCGAACGCGTACAAATCACGACGCGACAAGGCTCATCGCCTGATCGCGTGATCATTGTTGTCAATGCAGTCGACAAACCAACCGGTGAGATCGGCGGTGCCGTTGGCTACGCAACGGGATCGTCCACATCGTCAGGCGGTGTGAACTTCGAAGCCTCGATTGTGCAACGGAACTTCCAGGGCCGCGGCCAGCGCTTGGCCTTGTCCGGCGGTGGTGGCGTGGACTCGCAAACCTACAATTTGTCGTTCACCGAGCCTTATTTCCTCGGCTATCGCATGTCGGCGCGCTTTGACGTGTTCCAACGGCGCAGCGAGATCAACGATTCTGACTACAATGTCGTGACAACAGGCGGCTCCGTCTCCTTCGGCCTGCCTTTGAACGATAATCTGACGGCGAACGTTGGCTACTCATACGTTCAGGAAGAGTATTCGCTGCAAAGCGACGGTGACGTCTGTGGTGGTGGTATTACAGCCGATTGTGCGCCGACCTCAGTGGCTGAGCGGTTCGGCGATCCACGGATCAAATCGTCAGTCGATTACGGTCTGACGTTCAACACGATCGACAACCGCAATGATCCGCGCGACGGCGTGTTTGTGCGCTTAAGACAAGAAATTGCGGGTCTCGGCGGCGATGCACGTTTTGTCCAGTCGACAGTCGACGCCAGCTATTACAAAACCCTATCGGAAGAGGCTGAACTGGTTGGTTTGGTCCGCGTCGGTGCCGGCAACATCACTGGTCTGGGCAGCGATGGTGTGTCTGAACTGGACAATTTCCGGCTTGGGCCCAACCGCATCCGCGGCTTCTCGTTTAATGGCATTGGTCCTGTAAGCGGTGAGTCCGGCGACCAGATTGGTGGCACGACCTATTTGAACGCGACCGCCGAAGTTCAGTTCCCACTGCCGGCTCTCCCGCGTGACCTGGGCTTCAAGGGCGCCTTCTTTGCTGACGCTGCGACCCTGTTCGGTAAGGCCGAGGGTAGCGATATTGTGGCAGGAACCGACGATATGGCCTGGCGTGCTTCGGCTGGTCTGAGTTTGATTTGGCAGTCGCCATTTGCGCCGCTGCGTCTGGACTACGCGTTCCCGTTCCTCATGGAAGACACGGATGACGAACAACGGTTCAGCTTCTCGGTCACGAGCGCATTCTAACGCTTGATTCTGCATGCGCCGGATCGGCATTGCGATGCCGATTTGGTTCGTCGGGAGGCGATCATTGCCGGTAGACCTCTATTTTCATCCGCCGCGCCAAGAGCTCTCTCTCACCAATCTGGCGAATGCTGGTGGCTTTGAGCTGCCAGCCGGCATGGCCACGCTGCACGCCGATACGATTTGCGAAATCACAGAGCCGGTTGTCGGTGGTTTCGCTTTCCTCGATCGCGTCAATGCCCGCAAATCATACAACGATCTGAATAGGTGCACGGCAATTCTCTGCCGAAGCCAGGATCTTGGCAAATTGCAGGCAATGTCGGTGCCAGCGATCGGCGTCGATTACCCGCGTGAAGTGTTTCAAGACACCATGACCAAGCTTTTTCCCGATAGTTTGGGCAATTGTGCCGTTTTTGCCGATGAAACCGCCGTCGATGTCATGCCCAACGGCGCGCGCGTCGCACGCTCGGCAAAACTGGAGGAAGGGGTCAATGTTGGTCCCTATGCCATCATCGGTGACGATGTGGAGATCGGCCGGCACACGAAGATCGGCACGCACACGACCATAGCGCAGCGCTGCAAGATTGGCCGCGATTGCGACATTGGCGACCAGATTTCGATCCAATATGCGCTGATTGGTGATCACGTCACCATGGCTTCGGGCGTGCGTCTCGGGCAGGAAGGCTTTGGCTTTGTGCCGCGTAAAGACGGCTTGAAAAAGCTCCCGCAGCTGGGCCGTGTCGTTCTGCAGGATAATGTCGAGCTGGGCGCAAATACGACAGTTGATAGGGGAACGCTCGGCGACACATCGATTGGGGCCGGCACCAAGATCGACAATTTGGTGCAGATTGCACATAACGTAAAAATTGGTGTTTCGACGGTGATCGCCGCGCACGCCGGCCTGTCTGGTTCATCCAGGGTCGGAAATTTTTGCATGCTCGGTGGCCGGGTTGGGTTGGCCGATCAGGTGAGCATTGGCGATGGTGCGATGATTGCCGCCGCCTCCGGCGTGATGCATGATGTGCCGGCCGGGGAACGTTGGGGAGGCATACCGGCGCAACCAATGCAAACATGGTTCCGTGAGGCTGCCACCTTGCGCAAATTGGCTGCGTCGTCCAAAAATCAGAAAAAACAATAGGTTAATTCATCTATGTCCGAGGAAACCAATCAAGGTCAGCCGGTTCTGGAATCAGCTGATTTACACGAAATTATGCGCCTGCTGCCGCATCGGTACCCACTTTTGCTGGTCGATAAGATCCATGACATTGATCGAGACATAAGTGCTGTGGGCATAAAAAACGTTACCTTTAATGAACCACATTTTCAGGGTCATTTTCCCGATGAGCCCATTATGCCGGGCGTGCTGATCATTGAAGGAATGGCGCAAACCGCAGGCGCGATTGGTATCCGAAACCTGGGCACCGACAAGCCGGCGCTCGTTTACTTTATGACGATAGACAAGGCCAAATTTCGAAAACCGGTTGTGCCAGGTGACGTACTCGAATACCACGTGAAACAAGTGAAAAAGCGCAATTCAATTTGCAAATATGAGTGCGTCGCCATCGTGCGTGGTGAGCGTGTCGCTGAAGCCGAGGTGCAGGCGATGTTGTCACCGGAAGATAAGAAAACATGAGCAACGCCCACATTCTGACCGCCGACCAATTGGCGACGACGGTTCATCCCAGCGCCATCGTTGAAGATGGCGCCGTTTTGGGCGCTGGTGTGCGCATTGGCCCTTTTTGCCATGTCGGCCCGCAAGCTGTGCTGGGCGACCGGGTTGAACTGATGACCCATGTCGTTGTCCAGGGGCGAACTGAACTGGGTGAGGGGTGCAGGGTTTATCCGCATGCGGTTTTGGGCGGCGAGCCGCAGCACGTCGGATACAAGGGCGAGGACACGGGCCTCGTTGTCGGCAAAAACACCGTGATCCGCGAGGGCGTTACCATGCATCGTGGCATGCCCGATGCGCGGGCGGTGACCCGTGTCGGCGAAAACTGCATGTTTTTAGCCTACTCCCACGTGGCCCATGATTGCCTGATTGGCGATAATGTGTTGTTCGCCAACAATGTCATGATTGGTGGACATTGCACCATTGGCGACCGCGTAATTATGGGCGGCGGTGCAGCGCTGCATCAGTTCTGCCGTGTGGGCCACCATGCCTTCATTGGCGGTATGGCCGGTGTTGAATTCGATGTGATCCCTTACGGCATGGCCTTGGGCGGGCGTGCGCATCTGGGTGGGCTAAACATAATCGGCATGAAACGGTCAGGCATGCCACGCTCTGAAATCCATGCCTTGCGGCACGGTGTTCGCCGCCTGTTTGCGACCGGTGATGGCAAAACCCTGCGGGACAATGCATCGGAGATCATGGCGGACCCTTCATCCACTGAAGGGATAAAGGACATTGCATCTTTTGTGTTGTCGGACAGCAAACGAAAATTCACCACACCCCGCGAAAAGGGTGTATTGGCGAGCGGATCCGACAGTTCAGACGAGAGTTGAACACGATGACCGACGGGAGCAATTCCGGACGTATCGGACTGATTGCCGGGAATGGAACGCTGCCCGAACTGGTTGCCAACACGCTCAAGCGTGACGGCAAGGACCCGTTCATTGTCGGTATCGAGGGCGAAGCGTCTGCAAACCTGCAAGCCTTCGACTTTATCACCGCCTATACAGGCCATCCCGGGAAAGTTGTCTCCGCCTTGAAAAGCGCTGGCGTGACCGACGTGGTGATGGTTGGCGGCGTTCGTGGTCGGCCGCAAATCAGGCGCATGCGCCCT
>JBCCRB010000130.1:0-7166 GCA_039208465.1 Pseudomonadota bacterium | reverse complement strand
GCTTAACGCCGGGCGTAAACCAGTTGAAATTGCCGGGATCCCGGATGGTGCGGTCAATGTCGAAGATAACAGTATCCTCGCGGGCAACCTCCTGAGCCGTCGCAGCCGTGAGCGCTACGGCCGAGACCGTCGCCGCGAGAATGACATGTTTAAACGGATGAAGCATGGCCTGATACCTCCCAAGTTAAGCCAAAGCAGAATTTTAAGCGTTTTCGGGCTGCGGTCAGTTTAGCTGAAGACTTGCCCAGAAATGCCGTGTCGAACTATTTTGCATTCGTATTCAATCACTGGTCGCTGACACTTACAAGGCCCCATTACCCCTCGCGGTAATAATCGAGGACAAGCACGCGCGTGTCGTCCGCAATCTCCTCTTTCTTGATTGACACCGTGTGGTCACACGCAAAATCGATATCCTCCTCCTTGAAGCCGGCAAGAAAACTCTCGATCCATTTGGTATTGCGCGGTTTGTAGGAAAGCGTGCGAAAGTGCATCGGCACGATGAGCTTCGGTTTGGCGGCATGGATCATCGCCATCAGGTCAGGCAGTTCGATCGTCAGATACCCACCAGCCAGCGCTAACAAGACATCGACATCGTCAAAAAAAGCGATCTGCCTTTCCGTCAGCGGGTTGCCCACATCGCCCATATGCGCGACGCGAATGCCGTCCACATCAAATTTGTACATCCCGTTTTGGCCGGGAACGCCGCGCGGATGATTGACCCATTCAGCCGCCTCAACGGCGTGAATCTCAACACCCTTGCCGGAAACATATGTCTCGCCGGAAAGCGCAATATCCAACGCGTTGGCAACTTCCGGCTCACCCGCGATCAGGTCGGCGCGACAATGCGCATCGTCATCATCGGAAGAGATGATGACGAGGTCGGCACTGTCAGTAATTGGCGAATAACCGATCGTTTCCGGCGTATAGGGGTCGGTGATGATCGTCGATCCGTTATCCGCCAAAATCCGAAACGCGGCGTGGCCATACCATTTAAGTTCCAATTGCTTGCTTCGCTCCCGTTAGTTCCCGCCCACGTTACGCGGTGAATTTTCAGGCGCAACATCATTTCCCGTCGGACGGGCGTGATGCTGCCAATGCCCTGACGGGTCAGTTCCGCGACAGATGATTGCTTCAATGCCTTTCTTCCATTCTTCGTCTGTAATCCGCACTTCTGGCGGGCAGTAGCGGATGGTCAAACCACACCGTCGGCGGTGAGATGTATTGGCAAGCGACCCATGCGCCAGCATGTCGGCATGCAGGGAAACTTGCCCTGCGCGTAAGGCGTTGACCACCGGCTCCCCGAGCTTCTCGGTACCGACCAATTCCTGGTTAAGCGCCGCATCGCCGGTTGGTTCGCGCCAGGCCAGATGGCCAAGATCATGGGTGCGCGGGATAAACCGCATTGCCGCATTTTCTTCATCCACATCATCGATCGCCAACCACACAGTGACCGTACGTGCCGGCGATAAGTGCCAAAATGAAGCGTCCTGGTGCCAGGGAACGATTTTCGGATCGCCTGGCAATTTGCAGAAGAAGTGCGATGCCCAGCAGACAATATTGGGGCCGATAAGATCCTCGACATAATCGAGGATCGTCTCATTGGTGCAGATATCCCAAATACCAGCGCATCGTGCTTGGTAACAGTTTATGGCGTATGCGCCTTCGCTACCACGTTTCTCCAGAAGGCTATCAAAGTAACGCAAATTCGCAGCGCCCTCTGTTGGCCCGAAAACATCAAGACCAGTGACATAGCCCTCGCGATTGTAAAGTTGGATTTCAGCTTTCGAAAGCCGTTTTCCATCGTGTAGCGGCGTTGCGCGAAATGATAAATCCAGATCCACAAGTCCCATGATGGCCTCCTTTTGTGACCGGCAGTCTGACGGATGTGCCAGAAAAGTATTTATCGAGCCTGCGAAAAAATTTATGGTATTTTGACCATGGCGCATCAGACACTTGAGTTAAAAAACTACCTCCAAGCAGGGCAAGCCTACCATTACGCGCGCGTCGTGCTGGCGCCCGAGCCGCCCCAACGCTGGCATGACCACGACTTTCATGAGCTTTTCTGGCTCTTTGCGGGCTCGGCTGAACATCACGTGAATGGCGAAAAGTTCCACTTGGAGGCGGGCACCATGCTGTTCATCCGTCCAAGTGATACCCATGGCCTTTGGAAGCATGGCGACCAACGTGCCATTGGCGTCAATGTTGCGCTGCCAACCGCATGCGTGGAGGCGATGGGTATCCGTTTTCCCGGTGAGCTAGGCGGCCGGTATTTTTGGTCAAAGGCAAGTACGCCATACGCGATCACGGCGCGCGACTATCCGGAACGATTGATGCGTGATCAGATCGCCCGCCTGGCGCGTGCGCCGCGAACGGGGCTGGCGCTGGAGGGGTTCTTGGCGGCCCTCTTTTCCGGACTACACGATGACAGCGCACCTGATGGCGACGACATGCCTGCCTGGCTAACCGATCTGTGTCATAAGGCGCGCGAACCTGAGCTGTTCAAGCAGGGCACCGGCGCGCTGATCGCCATCTCAGGCCGCAGCCATTCCTATGTCTGCCGGGCATTCGAACAGCATCTTGGCAAGAGCCCGACGGCCTATCTAACCAAAGTGCGCATGCGCCATGCCGCGCGTCGCTTGCTGGAAACACAGGATCCGATTGCCGTAATTGCCGAGGATTGCGGCCTGCAGAACATCAGCCATTTTTACACAATGTTCGCGCGCGAGCACGCGTTGACCCCCGCCGCCTTTCGCCGTCAACGACGCAAAGACCCAACGCGGCCGCTGCCGTGATCAGCCCTCAGTCAGTTGAAGGTTACCGGAAATGATCGTGTTTTCCGGCGCAAGAGCCTGCGCTTCGTGAAGCAGGGGCCGTGCCTTATCCATGTCGCCGCGCAGGATATAGGAATAACCCTTATTGTTCAGGATCGACGCTTTACGTCCTTCCTGCTTCAACAAATGGTCATAGGCGCGGTCGGCAAGCTCATAGCGACCAAGCTGATCGTAAGAGGCGGCAAGGCCAAGCCAGGCTCGGCTATTTGCAGGTGTGGCTTCAACCGCTGCGCGGAAGCTTTTCTCTGCAAGACCGAAATTGCCGGCCGCATAGTGCTTGGCGCCGACGGCCAGAGCATTTTGTCCGACAAAACCCTGGTAGGTCGCGGAATCATCCTGTTTGGTGTCCAGCGCCGTCAGGCTCTGACAGCCCGCTAAAGACAATGCAAACAAACCGGCGCAAGCAGCGCGAAAAAGAGACAGTCCCATGAATGCCACCCTGTATTCTTATTGGCCCATAAGGCTCGTACCTTCACGCTAGCATCGGGGGGTAAAAACCACGTGCGCAAACGCGGTAAAAAAGGCTTTCTGAAACTCGGTAAAATTTGCGCTTACCCGGTCATCATCGTGACAACAGTCGGAATAATCGCAATCAGCAGCACCGTCGGCAGGATAAACATGGTCACCGGGATCGTCATCTTGGCCGGCAATTGGTGCGCCTTTTCTTCGGCGACCATCATCCGCTTATGGCGCATCTCTTCCGAGAAGACTTTGAGCGTTTGTGAGAGGCTCGTGCCGAGCTCTTTCGATTGGCGCAGCAAGGTCGCGAAGGCACGAACTTCGTCAATGCCAAGCCGTTCGGCCAGCGCTTTCAGCGTTTCATCCATCGTGCGCCCGGCGCGCAATTCCAGTGTCACCAACGTCAAATTGGACGAAAGGGCAGGGTAGGCGGACCGGATTTCTTTGGTCACCCTGTCAACCGAGGCTTCGATCGATAGACCAGCATCGCAGCACACGATCATCAAATCCATGAAATCGGGAAACCCGTTGCGGTATTCCGCCATGCGTTTGGCAACCATTTGGTGTAGATACAGCGTTGGCGCCATATAGCCGACGAGCAGTGCGCCACCGGTAATGGTCACGGCCTGGGTCGTGAAGATCCCGTGCCCCATAACCGCTGAAGCGATCAGACCGCCCACAAGCCCGATGCCCAAACCGATAAATCGGGCCAGGAAATAACGGCCAACAGCGTCCGGGTTCAAAAAGCCCGCGCGCATCAGTTTTTGGCGGAGACGCACGACATTTTCTGCATCAGTTGAAGCATAAAACTCAGCAGCTTTTTTGGCCGCCATCTCGGCCAAATCGTTCTCGTGAATCTCGGCGCCGACAACATTGGTGTCGTTTTCACTTTCCGCAGGTTCTAACACCCGCAAACGCGTCCGAGCGATCTGCCGTGCTTTACGGCCCTGCAAAAGCGCGTAGCCGACGGCGCCGAAACCAAGCAGAAGAATGCAAGCGGCAGCAAAAATGATGAGGAAATTGTCGGAACTGAACATGATCGCCGGCCTCACATTTTGAAGCTGGCAAGCTTGAACATAATGAAGTTACCCAGGCCCAGCAGTGTCATCGCGCCGCCGATAAAATACCAGGTCAGGGGCAGATGGATTACATCGCCATAATAGGTGGGCGAGAAGACCAGAAGCATCAGCACAAAGATCGCCGGCACCGCCGAGAGGATATAAGCCGACATCCGGCCCTCGGCGGAGATCGCCTTGACTTTGCGCCGCAATTTTCCGCGTTGCCGGATAACTTCTGCCAGGCCCTCAAGCGTTTCGCGAAGGTTGCCGCCTGTCGATGTCTGGATTGATACCGCCGTGACAAACAAGCCCAGATCTTCATGCCCCACACGGTCGTAGAGGGCTTCCAGGGCGGTCACCATTTTGGAGCCATAGGTCACTTCATCAGAAAGAATGCCGAATTCCGTACCGATCGGATCTTTCATCTCATCAGCAACCATCGAAACGGCAATTGGCACCGGGTGTCCGGCGCGCAAGCCTCGCGTGATCAGATCGAGCGCCTCGGGCAGCTGCGTACCAAAAGCCTTCAGTCGTCCGGCACGTTTACGGCGCAGGATAAAGATCGGCAGGATCACCATCATGACAATCGAAGCAACCAAACCGATGATGAGGGCACCGAAATAGATGCCACCGGCAAGACCCAAGGCCGCGCTAATCAAGGTTGTGATCATCAGAAATTGAGACAAAGGCATGCGCATCGCGGCCTGCGTGCGCAACATGCGCAAGTAATTGGTAAGTGACGCGGCACGGCCGGCATCAAGGCCGCGCTCCTTGCGCAACTGGATCAGCACATCATGCTGTGTCGTTGCCTCTTCGCGCAGGACCATGCGGCGATTGATCGACCGGCGGCCCGAAACCCGCGGTGCCACGAGCATATAGGCAGCTTCCGCCAGAATAATGCCCGTCACGCCGGCGAATGCATAAACGACGTAGCGTATCAGATCAGCATCGGCCATCATTAGACCTCTGTGCGCGAAGCCGGATCGAAATATTCGCCCGGGAATTCAACGCCCGTTGCCTTCAGCTCTTCCAGAAAGCGTGGCCGAATGCCGGTCGGCGCATAATAGCCCTTAATCGACCCGTCTTCCTCAACGCCGGTGCGATAGAATTTGAAGATCTCCTGCATCTGGATGACATCGCCCTCCATGCCGGTGACTTCCGCAACGCTCGTCACCCGGCGCTTACCGTCGGAAAGTCGCGTCAATTGCAGGATCAGACCGATCGCACTTGATATCTGGCTCCGGATCGAGGCAACCGTCATCGGCATGCCCGTCATACCGAGCATTTGCTCAAGCCGTGAAATGGCATCGCGTGGCGTGTTGGAGTGGATCGTCGCCATGGAGCCTTCGTGCCCTGTGTTCATAGCCTGCAGCATGTCGAACGCTTCTTCACCGCGACACTCGCCCAGGATCACGCGGTCAGGCCGCATCCGCAGTGCGTTCTTGACCAGATCACGCTGTTTGATCTCACCAACGCCCTCTGAGTTTGTCGGCCGCGTTTCCATACGCGCCACATGCGGCTGCTGGAGCTGCAATTCGGCCGCATCCTCAATGGTGATCAACCGTTCATGCTCTGAGATGAACGCCGAAAGGGCGTTCAGCATTGTCGTCTTTCCGGTACCCGTGCCGCCCGAAATCAACGTTGTCACACGGGCATAGACTGCCGCGGCTACCACTTCGGCCATCGGCTGCGTCAGTGCGCCAAAGCCCACCAGCTTGTGCAGGCCTAATTTGTTCTTCGAGAATTTCCGGATTGAAACCAGTGGACCATCGACCCCGATCGGGCGAATGGCGGCGTTAAAGCGTGATCCGTCCAACATGCGCGCATCGCACATGGGCGAGGATTCGTCGATCCGCCGACCGACGGCGGCGACGATTTTGTTGATCACCCGCAGCAAATGGTCCTCGTCTTTGAACGGGATATGCTCCTGCACCAGCATGCCGGAGCGCTCGACAAAGCAGTTTTCATGGCCGTTGATCAGAATGTCGCTGACGGTTGGATCTTCCATCAGCGGCTGAAGCGGTCCCAGCCCGACCATCTCGTCCATAATATCGTCGACCAGCTTGTTGACCTCTGAAGAGTTCAACGGCGTACGCTCGCTGCGCACATGTTCGCCGACAAATTCGGCCACCTCGTCGCGAATCCGGTCCTCGGGGAGGTTTTCAAGCTGGCTGAGATTCACCTCATCCAAAAATAGCTTGTGGATCCGCACACGCGCATCGGCCGTGCGGTCATTGCCGCGCTTGGGCGGCTCGACCTTGGGCGCCGGCGCTGGACGCGGGCGTGTGGAAGGAATGACAACTTCTTGCTCCACGGCCGGGACGGCTGGCCCTGATTTGCTCTGTGGTTCGAGTAATGCGGCGAAACGACTGCTCATAGCCTAACTCACGAAGCCTTTCGTTTGAACATGGCGCCAAAGGAGAGGGTGCCCGCCTTGCCGCTTTCTTCTATGGAGGCTTCCTCCGGCAAGATGATCCGGCGCAAATCGGAAATCACATTGGCTTGCGGGTCGAGCGAATCGAGCGGCACACCCTGGTCGACCGCGCGACGCACCAATTGGTAATTGTTAGAGATGCCGCCGACGAGACGCTCGCCGAGCACAGCCTTTGCGTCGCTTTTTTCAAGCGCATCAGCGGTAACCTTGGAGGCAAACCGGTTAATGATGACATTTGGTTTGACCGCCCGTTCGGTTTCCTTCTCGATCGATTTGATCAGGCGCTGCGTGTGCCGGATGCACGGCACCGTCATTTCCGCGGTGATGTAGACATGGTTGGACCCGCGCAAAATGGCTGCTGTCCAAGGGAACCATGTGCGCGGC
>JBCCRB010000129.1:0-7168 GCA_039208465.1 Pseudomonadota bacterium | reverse complement strand
GGCAAGACAGCGCTGGCGCAGGCGCTCTACGGGCTAGCACGTCCGGTTAGCGGATCCATGACGCTCGAAGGCGCAAACTACGGCCCAAAAAGCCCGGAAGCCGCTATCGGCAAAGGCGTTTTCATGTCGGCAAAAGACCGCGCCGACAATGCGATCGTGGCCGATTTCGATATCAGCCGGAACATGTCCCTGCCTTTTTTGAAATTCTTCTCTGCCGGCAGCTTTATCAAGCGCCGCGATGAGACCGCCTCCGCGCGTGATCTTGTCGACGCGCTCGCCATCGTCTGCCAATCGGAAAATGACGACATCAACACGCTGTCCGGCGGCAACCAGCAAAAGGTCATGCTGGCGCGCTGGCTGTCGCAATCCTGTAAACTGCTGCTGCTCGATGAACCGTTTCAGGGCGTCGACATCCGGTCCAGACGTGACATTGGCGCGAAAGTGCGCGCGACCGCCAAGGGCCGCGCGACGCTGGTTTTCGTCGCCGAACTCGATGAAGCCTTTGAGGTCGCAGACCGGATCGTCGTCATGCATGATCATTCGATCGTTGCCGAATTTACCAATAAAAACATTGACTTGAACGAAGTTCTTGCAGCCGTGACCGGCAGCATGGGTGAACCAGCAAAAGCGACGATGGCAGCATGAGCGCAGACACCAAACAGATCGGCGCCGGCATCGAGCCGTCCAACAAGCCGAACCAGGGCCCGAAACTGATCGATTTGGCTATCCGCTATGGCTTTCTGACGCTGCTGCTCGGTCTCGTCATCTTCTTCTCGATCTTTGCCGAAGGCTTTGCTGGACCGCGCTCGGCTGTCTTCATCTTCCAATCGGTAGCGATCACCGGCATTTTGGCACTCGGCGTCACCTGCACCCTGGTCGTTGGCGGTTTCGACCTCTCCATCGGATCGGTCGCGACATCTGCCATGATGCTCGCCGCGTATGTGATGGTCGTGATGGAGCAATCGGCACTCGTCGCCATCATCGCCTGCCTGGCGATGGGCGCTTTCATCGGCTTGGTCAACGGGCTTCTGATCGTTCGTTTCAAGGTGCCTGACCTTCTGGCAACGCTCGGCATGATGTTCCTGCTCGTCGGCCTGCAACGCATCCCGACCGAAGGCCGCTCCATTTCAACCGGCATGACGCTGCCCAGCGGCGAGACCGCAAACGGCACCTTCTCGCCCATCTTCCTGTCGATGGGCCGGCACCGCTTTGATTTCGTCCTGGAAAATCTGATCCCGATCTCCGTCGTCTTTCTGATCGTGATCGGCATCCTTGTCTGGGTGTTTCTGGAACTGACCCGGCACGGGCGGCTGATGTACGCCATCGGCTCCAATGAGCGCGCCGCCGCGCTGACCGGCACCAACGTCAACCGCTACAAAATTTACGCCTACATGATCTCCGGCGTCCTGGCCTCCGTCGGCGGCCTTTTGCTGGCAGCCCGCCTCGGGCGCGGCGATATCGCGTCCGGCACCAATCTTCTTCTCGATGCCGTGGCCGCCGCGCTCATAGGCTTCGCCGTCCTGGGTGCCGCCAAGCCCAACGCCTTTGGCACCGCCATGGGCGCGCTTTTTGTCGGCATCCTGCTGCAGGGTCTGACGATGATGAACGCGCCTTATTACACGCAGGACTTCATCAAGGGCGCGGTCCTCGTCGTCGCGCTCGTCTTCACCTTTTCCCTGTCGGCTAGGAGGGCCGGCAGCCATTAGCGACATCATCATGCAAGGGAGGAAAACAGCATGAATATCTTTAGAAGAACATTTTTAGGGATCGCCGTCGGCACAGCCGCGGCCGCCTTGACCACAGGCACGTCATTTGCCCAATCCATGCCCGCGCCGCTCGACAATCCGGGCGACGTTCGCATTGCCCTGGTGCGCTATCTGTCGACCGGTGACTTCTTCCAGGCCTATCTGTCCGGCGTTGAAAAACAGGCCGAAGCACTCGGCGTTGACTTGCGCGTCTTCGACAGCCGCCAGGACGCGGCCCTGCAGGCCGACATGGTCGACCAAGCGATTGCGCTGGGTGTTGACGGGATCGTCATTCAGCACGGCCTGACCGAAAGCATGAAGGAAGCCGCACAACGCGCCGTCGATGCCGGCATCAAGGTTGTCGCCTTTGACGTCAATGTGGAGAACGAAGCCATCCCGCAGATTGAGCAATCGGATTATCTGCTCGGCAAATTGGCGCTAGAACAGGCCATTAAGGACAATGGCACCGAATGGAATGCCGGCTATGTCTATGTGCCGGGCATTGCACCGCTCGACCGCCGCCACGTTGCTTGGGAAGAAGTCAAAGAGGCCAATCCGGGCATTGTTGAAAAAGCCCAGATGGGTACGCTCGACAACCCGATCGCCAACTCAAACGCCAACCAGGCCCGTTCGGTCTTGCAAGCCAACCCGGACATCAACGTGTTCTTTGCCCCTTATGACGAGTTCGCCAAGGGCATCAAGATCGCTGTCGACGAGGCCGGCATGTCATCCGACGTGTCGATCTATTCCGCTGACGTCTCCACCGCCGACATCAATTTGATGCGCGAACCAGGCAGCGCCTGGAAGGCAACCGTTGCCACCAACCCGGCTGTCGTCGGTGAAGTCTCGGTACGGGCGCTCGCCATCATGCTGACCGGCGGCAATCCGGGCGCGCAAGTCGTCGTACCCCCGACCCTGATCACGCAGGATTTCTTAAACGATAACGACATCACCAACATGGAAACCCTGTCGGCAAAAATGCCCCAGTTTGCGCATGCCGATGTGGCGATGACCGATTGGATGCCGCTGCCACCGCGCTAACCGGATCCTCCCGGAATGGGGGCGCGGCTCCGGCTGTGTCCCCATTTTCTAACCACCATAAAGGAGGCGATGATGCTCAAGGGCATTGACCCGCGCATAACACCGGAATTGATGGATTGCCTGATCCGGCTCGGCCACGGCGACGAAATCGTTATCGCCGACCGCAATTTCCCCTCCGCCTCGACGGCCGCCGATTGCGTCATGCCGGAAGTCATCCGCATGCCGGGCATGTCGGCAACCGAGGTCGTGATGCTGATCACCGAACTGATGCCGATCGACAATTTTGCCGACTATGGCGCTCTGCGCATGGAAGTCGACAACGCGCCGGACAAGCAAGAAGAAGTGCACCGTGAGGTGTTCGACGTGCTGCGCAAGGTCGCGCCCAAAGGCGCCGAATTGAAAAGCATCGAACGCCAGGATTTTTACGCCCACGCCCGCGGCGCTTTCGCCGTGATCTCCTGCTCCGAAGACCGGCCCTTCGGCTGCTTTATCCTGCGCATGGGCGTGGTGTTTCCCGATTAATCGAGCCCCCCGGACCTCTTAGCGTCACGCGAACGCCAACACAGCTTAGCCAAGCCGATGCCATTCATTGGACGTTGTGATAGGCATGATCCACGTAGCCGTCTGCATAGTCGTATGAGCGCGAGTAAAATGGCTGAACAGCCGTGGTGACACTGTAGGGTTGTTCCAAACGCACCAACAATGATGTGATTGTGTTGCTGACAAGCCGCGTCGAAACGACGATGGCCACCTCACCGTCAACAAAGTGATCGTCTGACAGATAATTCCGCCACGAAATGCCTGTCGACCCACCATGAAGATTGGTCGTCGGAAAAGCCTCGCGAAGCGCGCCACCGGTTTTTTCCACGGACACAATATCAACACGCAAGTCGCGGCCATTAAGCTGGGTGTTATAGATGCTCAACGCGCGTTGGATCGAGGCGCGAGCGGCATTGTCAAATGCCGGATGCGTAGCGGCAAGTTCAGCAACTTTTGCATTCAAATGGTCTGCGCGCCGAACATCGCGCGTGTAAATAATGAGATCCGCAATCGCCATACCAAGCAAAATCAACAGCGGAAAGATCAATGCAAATTCAACCGCAATCGATCCTTTGCGACCCTCACCACCACCGAAACGCGTCAAAAGCCTCGGCAGGCGTTTTTGGTTGGCGCGCATACGCATTAGATGTTCTCAATTTCCCTTGAGACGATTGAAAGAAATGTCGCCACGACCTGCGGTTTTTCATCGCCATCGATCAGCAGTCTGGTCGTCGGCAAGATGACAGGCCATGTCATACCGATCGACACGAGCCACCCGTCACCGCGCAGCGTGCTCTCGGTAGGATCCATAAAGTCCACAATTGTATGGCCAATGGTACCTTGATACTGGCTCCCATTCGGTAGATGCCCCACATACCAAATGGAAAGGGCAAGGTCGTCGGCATTGCAGCTGGTGACAAAAGCTGATCGGATATCGTTACAAGCGATCGCTTTATACTTGGCAAAGTCAAACGCGATGCCGACATTGCGGTCGGCCTGCATTTGTTCACTGACAGAACGCACGGCTTTTTCCATTGTAAGCGTTGCCAGCATCACAATCACCATTTCGATGATGGCAAACATCATCATGAAAAAAACCGGCCCCAACAAGGCAAACTCAACAGCGGCAACACCCTCGCGGTCACGCCATAATCGTTTGAGCCGCAGCAGATAGCTTGGCCGCGAAATGTTTTCAGGAGAGACGGTCATCGACATAGATCAATTTGAACCCGTTGATGATACCGCCGAAACTGTCACTCGTGCCGACAGCTTCAAGGTAGACCTTGTAGATCTCATAATGGTCTATGGTGAACTCAAACTGGTGATACAGCCACCCGTCACGCGCATTAGATGCGGTCTCGATCATCGTTTGCTTGGCAATGGGATTTTCGTTACGGGCCCCTTCGATCGAAACCCGAATGCCATTGGTCGATGTATTGTTCAGTCTACCGAAGTACCAGAGTTCAAAACGATAGGTACCGGGGTGCAACTCCAGCTTCTTGTAGATTGACGTGTTGTAGTCGGAGTCCAGCTCAATCGCGTAGTTCGATCCGAATTCATTGGGTGGGTAAGGATTGTTCCAGCAGCGATTGCCTGGCGTCCAATCTTGTATCTCTACAAACCCCCTGCCTTGTATCCAACCGTTTGACCCGATGCGCATCGCGTCCATGCCGCCGCTTGGCGGCATGCCAGCCATGCCATCCCAACCGATGGTTTCGTTGTCAAATCTCCCCCAACATTTGCTGCCCCGATAATGAGCAAATGGCAGAGTAAGGGCATCACCCTCGCCCGTTGTAAAATCTGAAGAGAGCAGCACTTCACCGTCATGCGGGTAAGGTGGAATACCGCTGCACTCAAACGCTGCCGCCAACTCGAAGTGATCAGGCCCCATGATGCCAATCGGAACAGGAATTGATGCTGTTGCGTTTACGCTTGTGTGCAGCCAAGTGCTGACCACGGTTCGGGTCACATTTTCATAGCGACCCTTCGCAAGGGTGGCATCGACGGCTTTCTCGGCAAACTCCTGGCGTTGAGTGTCATCCGGCACATGCGTACGCGTGGGGTTTAAGCTTCGGTAACAAGCGGCCTTCACCAACTCTTGAAAATTCACCTTCTGGATCGAGGCATAATAAACGTCAAAGCCAGCAAAACCGACGAGGACAAAAACTGATAGGAACAAGGACGTGCCAATCGCGAACCCCCCGCGCTTGTCGCGTCGAAACTTCGTAAACATACGCTAGCCCTCTGCGGCAAGTCTTTGCGACCACAGTTAGGCGGAAATATTTAAAGAATAGCCAACAGTATTTGTCAAAATGCGATTTACTTAATATTTTTACAATCCGCTTTATAGAATATAGATTGAATATATAATGGCATAAATAGTGGGCAATAATTGAAGTTGCTGGCTGCGTGAAATCGGTTGCACGCCCTCACCCCAACGCAGCGTCCACCGCATCGCGCATCGCCCTGACCGCATCGCCGATCACATAGCCGACACAATGGCCGCGCTAAGGGCCGTTTTTGGTTGGCTGCTAACGATACGACGTTGATGTTGATTGCGAAACGGGCCGGATAACCAGCGGACTGATTGCCAAGAGTGCCGCGCACAGGAAAATGACCTCAAGCGCGAAAACGGCCAAATAGGGTGACGCCGTACCGCCAACACCGGAAAAGACCAGCAGGTCCCGGATCATGCCACCAGCGGCGATCGCGATTCCGGCCGATGTTGCTTGTGCCGCACCCCAGGCGCCGAGCGCCAGACCGATCTGCTCGCGCGGTGCCGCGCGCATCGTAGCGGTCAACGTGCCATGGCCGAACAGACCGCCGCCAAACCCAAGTATGATGGTTCCAATGACCATCAGAGCCGCAAGATTGAGTGGTGCCGAGCCCATGATCAGGGCAAATGCCGGCAACCCGACCAGCAGACCAAATGCTGCAAGCCGCATCGGGTCATAGGCGCTGCTGAGTACGCGCGAGGCAACAGCAAAGCCCATCAAACCGCCACAGGCAAAGGCCGCCGTCAGCTTGGTTGTATTGGCCACTGAAAGACCCAAAACTTGACCGCCAAAGGGCTCAAGCAGCACGTCCACCATCCCAAAACCCATGGTGCCAAGAGCGATGGTGACGAGCCGCCTTGGGGCGTTGTCCAAACGGATAAAGGCGCGCCAGGCGCTTGAGAAATCCTCTTCCTGAGGACCGGCCGCTGCCCTTTGACGATCGCGCGCTTCCTGCTTCCAAATCGCCACAACATTCAAGACCACCGTTGCCACGGCAGCGCCTTGCACGACCCGTATCAGCTTACCGGGCGTATAGTCCTCCAGCAGCGCACCGAAAATGATTGCGCTAAGGCCCATGCCGACAAGCAACATGACATACATCAGGCCGACGACTTTCGGCTGATCTTCCGGTGCGGTGAGATCGGTTGCCAAGGCAAGACCGACGGTCTGCACCATGTGCGCGCCCGCGCCAACGAGTAGAAATGCCAAGGCAGCACTCGATAAGCCGATCCAGGGCGGCGCGTCGGCTGCCTGTTGATAACCGGACAGGACCAGCAGGGCAAAGGGCATGATCGCAAAGCCGCCAAACTGGAGAAGCGTGCCCTTCCAGATGTAGGGAACACGGCGCCAACCCAGCGCGGACCGGTGGTTGTCTGATCGAAAACCGATCAACGCGCGAAAGGGCGCAAAAACGAGCGGCAGCGAAATCATGCCGGCGACCAGTGTTGCCGGGACCGCAAGTTCGACGATCATGACCCGGTTGAGTGTGCCGACCAGCAGGACGAGCGCCATACCAACCGAAATCTGAAACAAAGAGAGGCGCAACAAACGGCTAAGCGGCAGCCT
>JBCCRB010000128.1:0-7184 GCA_039208465.1 Pseudomonadota bacterium | reverse complement strand
TGTTGCAAAAGCTGAATGTGGACAGCCGTACGCAGGCCGTCATTCGGCTTTCCAAGATCGGTAGTGATCTGCTGCGCCCGCCGGCAGACGATGCTGACCAGGATCCATCAAGCCCAGCATCCCACTAAGCGCTGCCTGACGGGCAGGGCGGTCCCCAACCACCATGGAATGATTGCCGGACAAACAAGTCCGGCAACAAAGCCTTGCATTTGGCATGAGGCTTACTCGGCCGCAATCTGTGAAATCGGGATCGAGGCCAGGATGGCCCGCAACGCCGCCGGCTTGAGCGGCTTGTTCAAAAGCGTGATATTTTTCTGCTCTGCCTCTTCGCGCAGGGATGCCGACCGGTCCGCCGTGATTAATATGCCAGGCATATCTTCGCGGTGCAGGCTTCTGATCTCATCGACCACCGATAGCCCGTCATCATTGTCGAGATGATAGTCGGCGATAATCACGTCGGGCGTGACATTGTTCGCGGTGATCTCCGCTTCAAGGTCTTTGCGATTACCGGCCGCGATCACATGCGCGCCCCAGCCGGTCAGAAGCACCGTCATACCGGACAGGATGGCATCCTCATTGTCGATACAGGCGACATTCAAGCCCGTTAACAGCGAAGGCCGCGGCGCGATACGGCCAACACGTGCTGTTTCCTGTTTCGGCAGCGCATGGCTGACCGGAATATCGACAGAGAACACGCTGCCCTTGCCGAAGTCGGACCGCAGCGTGACCGGCAAGTTCAAGACCCGCGAAATCCGGTCAACGATCGAAAGGCCAAGCCCCAAACCGCTGGCCGTGCGCGCCCCATCATCGAGGCGCTGGAACTCTTTAAAGACGTGCTGCGCGCGCTCCTTGGGAATGCCTATGCCGGTATCGGCAACGATAAGGTCAATGCTGTCGCCGCGCCGCCGCACACCCACAAGCACGCGTCCCGAGCGCGTATATTTGATGGCGTTCGAGATCAAATTCTGGATCAGGCGCCGCAACAGGTTTCGGTCTGTCTCCACATTGATGCTCGTCGGCAGGACCTTGAAATCCAAATTCTTCTCGTCCGCCATCGGGCGGAAATCGGTCTCCAATTGGTTCAAAAGGTCGCCGAGGGAGAACACGCTATTGTTTGGTGTCATCGCGCCGGCATCAAGCCGCGAAATGTCCAGAACCGCACCGATAATGGTCTCAACGCTTTCCAACGCGCTGTCGATTTTCTTGATCGTCTCGCGATCGCTGGCATCTTCCGGCAGCTTTTCAACCAGCGATGTTGCATAAAGCCGCGCAGCATTGAGCGGCTGTGAAATGTCGTGCCCGGCGGCGGCAAGAAAGCGGGTTTTGGAGATATTGGCTTCTTCGGCCCGCCGTTGCGCCTTGCCAAGTTCGGCATTGACCTTTGTCAGTTCCGACGTGCGCGCTTGAACCCGCACTTCCAGGCTTTGCTTGGTGCGTTTGAGGGCTTCATCGGATTCAACGCGCGCCGTCACATCCGTGTAGGTGACAACAAGGCCGCCATCCGGCATCGGGTTCGAGCGTACCTCGATGATGCGGCCCGTCTTGGCGAGCGGCAATTGCCAGGCGCGTTTGAAGTGGGTGATGTTTTCCACGGCCGTGTCTTCAAGCCCGGCATCGATCTGACCGTTTTCCACCAGGAAACCGATGATCGCCTTCAGCGGCATGCCGAAATTGCCCAGATGGGTGGGCAGGCCGAGCAGGCGGCGGAATTGGCTGTTCCAATTGCTTAAGCGGAACTCGCGGTCAAAAACAGAAATACCCTGATCCATCTGGTCCAGCGCTTTTTGCAGAATATCGCGGTTCTGCTGCAGGGCTTCGGAGGCATCATCAAGCAGGCGGATCGCACTGGTTGAGGCTGCATCGTCCTTTTCAAAGACCAGCGAGAGCACCAGCCGGGCAGACGCCGAGCCAACCGCGCTCGCAAGGACTTGCTCCGCGTAGCGCACCGTCGGTACGTCGCACAGATCTTGTGGCAGGAACGCGCGCCCCTCGCGCTCCGCAAAAGCCTGGAACGACCGCTCGGCACGCTCATCACCCACATAACGGGCCAGCACACTTTTCAGTTCAGCGATTGTAACCGATGTCGCAAAGCCACCCAGGCTAACCGTCTGCTGCGGCTCGCGCGGGATGAACGTGATCGCCTGGATGCGCTCAAGCGGTCGGCTTGAGCGGGTCAGAGAACCGAAAACCAGGGCGACCGTGTTGATCAAGAGGCTCCAGAACACACCATGGATCAACGGATCAAAACGCACCCCGAACAGCGACTCCGGCCGCAGCGCAGCGATGCCCATCAGACCATCTGTTATCAAGGTCGAATTATCGGGCAAAAGCGTCGGCAGCAGCAGCGTGTAGGCCCACACGCCAAAACCGGCGAGCAAACCGAACGTTGCGCCGCGCGCATTGGCCCGCCGCCACGTCAGGCCCAATATGAAGGCCGGCACAAACTGCGCGATCGCCGCAAAGGACAACAAGCCCATCGCCGCCAGCTGCGCATTGGCCCCGGCGTGCGTGTGATAATAGGTACCCGCGATGATCATCAGGCAGATCGCGAGGCGCCGTACATAGAGGATCATGCTCGACCAACTGCCACCGGCTGACCAGCGCGCATCACGCACCCGCTGCAAGGCAAGCGGCAGAACGATATCGTTGGAAATCATGATCGACAGCGCCACACAGGCGACAATCACCATTGCTGATGCAGCCGACAGCCCGCCGATCAGCGCCAGCAGCGCAAGCCAATCCTGCCCCGCGGCCAGCGGCAGCGCGATCATGTAAAGATCGGCAGGCGCGCTGTCGCCCAGATTGATCATTCCCGAGATTGCCAAGGGCATGACGAAAATGTTGATCGCCACCAGGTAGAGCGGGAACATCCACCGCGCCCGGCGCAATTCGGCATCGGGCGATGTTCAACGACGATGACATGAAACTGCCGCGGCAGCAGTAAAATGGCGCTTGCCGACAGCAAAACCAGCACGAGCCAGCGGCCGCCGGACGATCCTTCCTCGATAGCACTACGCACCGCCTGGTTTTCACCATAGGCGGCACTAATGGGTGCAAATCCATCAAACAGGAAGAAGACGATGATGAACGAGACGGCGAGCGTGATCGCCAATTTGATCGCCGATTCCACCGCAACCGCCAGCATCAACCCATCCTGGTGCTCCGTCGCGTCGGCATGGCGTGTGCCGAACAGCACGGTAAATGCGACCAGCGTGGCGGCCACGATATAGGAGATATCGACGGGAATATTGGGGCTTTCACCGGCATGGTCGACCAGCAATGTCAGCGCATCGGACACCGCTTTGAGCTGCAGCGCGATATAGGGAACGGTGCCGACAACGGCGATCAGCGCGGCGATACCGGCCACGCGCGCGCTCTTGCCATACCGTGCGCCCAGAAAATCGGCGATGGTGGTGATGCGTTCTGATTTTGACAGTTCCACCACACGCCGGATCACCGGTATGCCGATGGTGAACACGAGGATCGGACCAACGAAAATGGCAAGAAATTCAAAGCCGCGCTCCGTGGCGAGCCCGACCGAGCCAAACAGCGTCCAAGAGGTGCAATAAATCGCGACCGACAGCGCATAAATATTGGGTTGTGGGCGCGCACGACCGCGCAGCGCGCCCTGCCGGTCGCCATAGGCGGCAACCCCGAACAAGGCCGCTAGATACAAAAACGCTGTCGCGGCAATCAGCCAACCCGGCATGCCACACCTCCCGATCAGCGCTTTATTGCCAAAAAACAGTGGAATTGTCGATGCGGTGGGCGCGCGGGCGACAAGACCTGTGGTTGGCTTAAGTGCCGCAACGTCATTTTGTGCCGACAGGCACCGCGGTCAATGCAGGACAAAACCAAATCCGGGAGCCAAAAGTGCTGAACGAATTCAAAGAGTTTATTTCCAAGGGAAATGTCATGGACCTGGCCGTAGGCGTCATCATTGGCGGCGCCTTCGGCACGATTGTCACCTCGCTGACCGGCGATGTAATCATGCCGATCGTGGGAGCGATCTTCGGTGGATTGGATTTTTCCAATTATTTCGTGGGGTTAAGCGCCAGTGTTAATGCTGGCACGCTGGAGGCGGCCAAGGAACAGGGCGCCGTGCTCGCCTATGGCAGCTTCATCACGGCCGTGCTGAATTTCCTGATCCTGGCCTTCATCATTTTCCTGATGGTCAAGGCGGTCAACAATATGCGCCGCAAGGAAGAAGAAGCCCCGAAAGAACCGCCCGCACCGCCCGCAGAGGTCAAGCTCCTGGAAGAAATCCGCGATCTGCTCGCCAAATAAAACCATTAACCAAACATGATCCATGGGCAAATGTCCGTGGATTAATGTCCGTTGACTCACCGATCAGTCATATTTGCCTGATAAGGCTCGGTCCTTGACTGATCGATAGGTCGTGGACTGAAGAGAGCATAGATGAAGAAGCTGGATACATTGATCCGCAGCGCCCGCAGGGACTTGGCCGTGTTCTCAGCCTGCATCAGTTTGTTGATGCTAACCATCCCGATTTACTTGCTGCAGGTCTATGACAGGGTCCTGTCATCTTCCAGCATGAACACGCTGATCTTCATCACCATTGCTGCCGGCCTGGCGATCGCCGTCATGAGCCTGCTTGAGACGGTCCGTTTCCTGTATTCGGCCAAGGTGGCGGGGCGCATCGATGACACCTTGTCCCGACAGGTTCTCAAGGCCATGCTCCTGAAAAGCGATGGGAGTGGCGATGTCGGCCGATTGCGCGATTTATCGACCGTGCGCGCCTTTATCGAACAACGCACCGCGCTCGTTGTTTTCGATCTGCCGTTTGCGTTGCTGTTCACCATCATTCTCTTTTTCATTCACCCCTATATCGGGGCGCTGACCCTTGTCGGCGTGATCTTGCTCGGTGTTTTTGCCGCGATCCAATACTGGCTCACCAAGGAGCCGACCATGGAAGCGGCAGGCGCTGCTTCACAGGACCTTTTAGCCGCTTCCGTTCTCACCCGAGAGGCACCGACCGCACGCGCGCTCGGCATGGTCGATGCGCTGACCGGCACCTGGGCAGAGCATCACGCCTCAGGGCTTGTGAAAAACATTTCGGCCTCAAGCGTCAGTGCCCGCCTGACCGGCATTTCAAAACTCGTGCGGCTGTCACTGCAAATCGCGATCTTGGGCTTGGGCGCTTATCTCGTGCTCACCAACCAAATGACGGCGGGCATGATCTTTGCTGCCTCGATCGTTTCCGGACGGGCGCTGCAGCCGATCGACCAACTGGTCGGATCGTGGCGGCAGATTTTCGATGCGCGCGGCGCTTGGGACCGCGTCAAAGCCGTCGCGTTGGTCGCCGAGGCGGACGAGGAAAAGGTAGAGCGCGAAGCGCCGAGCGGCCGGATCACAATCGAAGAACTGGCGTTTGTCGTACCCGGCGCCGATCAACAGCTTAAAGTCGTGCTCAACGTCAAGGGTCTGCAGTTCCAGCCTGGTGAAGCGGTGGCAATTATCGGGCCGAGCGGCTCGGGTAAATCCACCTTGCTGCGCATTTTGGCCGGTGCACAGGGCGGTTACCGGGGCAAGGTGCGCATTGATGAGACCGCGCTGACCAATTGGGACCCGGCCTTTTTGGGTGCCCATATGGGCTATCTACCCCAGGAGGCTGATTTGCTGCCCGGGACCGTGGCGCAAAACATTGCCCGTTTTGCCGAAGATGCGACCGATGATGAAGTGATCACAGCGGCCAAGCTGGCTCGGATCGACGCCATGGTCGAAGCGCTGCCCGCTGGCTACAACACGCAGATCAGCGCCCATTCGCTTGCTCTGTCGGGTGGCCAGAAACAGTTGATTTGTTTGGCGCGCGCCTTCTTCCGCTCGCCGCCGATCCTAATTATGGATGAACCGAGCGCCAATTTGGATGTCTATGGCAAGGAAGCCTACAAAAAGGTGCTCGATGATGTGCGCGCAACGGGTAAGACCCTGATCTTTGCCACCCATGATTCTGATCTGATCAAGCTGGCTGACAAGGTGTGCGTGATCGAAAACGGCATGGTCAAAGCATTCGAAACGCCGGCCAACATCGCCGAACGCCAGAGCGCGGAGCGCGACAAACGCGCCAACAAGATCAAGGCTGCGGCCGCCAATCGCAATCCTGCGCCGGAAGCCGAAGCCGACAAATCGCCCTTTGCTGAATTCGGTCCGGGCCTGCGCCCGAGAACGGCGTCCGAGAAGAGGGGGCTTGAAAATGGCTGAACCCGTCGACGCCCGTGACCAGGTCTCCGCCCTCGTCAAAACATCGCGCGTATCGCTGGCCGGCTATGCCGTGATCGGCCTTTTCTTTGGCGGTTTTGGTTTTTGGGCCGCAACCGCGCCGCTCGAAGGCGCGGCAATTGCCTCTGGTGCCGTTGCTGTTTCCAGCGAAAACCTGACCATCTCCCACTTTGAAGGCGGGGTGGTCGAGCGCATCCATGTCCGCGACGGCTCGCGTGTAAAAGCCGGCGAGCCGCTCATCACGCTGGAAAGCACGGCCGCAATGGCTGAGTACCAACGGCTTCAAAAACGCCGTGCCGCCCTGACGGCGCAATTGGCACGGCTGCGCGCCGAGCGCGATGAAGACGCATCCATCACCTTCGATCCCGATCTGATCCGCAGTGCTGAAGAAATCGGCCTGACCGATTTGCTGGACGAGCAAATCGCCCAGTTTAACGTGCGCCGCGAGCGCTTTGCCGCCGAGTTTGAAATCCTCTCGCAGCGCATTGCAGGCCTGCGTGAAACGATCGCCGGCTTGAAGGCGCAGCAATCCTCGATCGCCGAACAGATTGCCGTGCTGAGCGAAGAAGCAACACGTCGCGAAGAGCTTTTAGAAAAGGGCCTGACCGTTCGCTCTGAATATTCAGAAATCCTGCGCTCGCGTGCCGCCCTGGTCGGAGAGGCGGGCCGCGTTGAGTCAGAAATCGCGCGCAGCAATATTCAGATCCTGGAAGCGCAGGAAAACCGCGTTCGCCTGCGCACGCAAATCGTCGAAGAAGTGGTCGCCCAAGTCAACGATCTGCGTGCCCAGCTTGAAGATATTGAAGAGCAGGCCAATGCGGCGCGTAACGTGCTCGACCGTACGACGATCCGCGCGCCAAGCGAAGCCTATGTGGTCAATCTGGGCATCAACACGATTGGCACCGCTGTGCGCTCTGGTGAACCGGTCGCCGAATTGCTGCCGG
>JBCCRB010000127.1:0-7185 GCA_039208465.1 Pseudomonadota bacterium | reverse complement strand
GTCCTGCGCACCCAAGGCGGCACCGGGCGTTCAGCCGGCGCCCAACACAGCCAGAGCCTTGAAGCTTTTGCCATGCACACGCCGGGCTTGCGCGTTGCCATGCCGGCAACCGTCTCCGATGCCTATCATCTTTTACGTCAGGCCATGCGTCAGCCCGATCCGGTCGTCTTTATTGAACACAAAGGCCTTTACACGCTGAAGGGCCAATTGGATGTCGATGTCTCCGATGCGCCCTGGGGTAAGTCGCATGTGGCACGGCAAGGCACCGACCTCGTGATTGTCAGCTATTCGCGTCAGGTTCATCACGCGCTTGCCGCCGCCGAAACCTTGGCTGAAAGCGGGATCGAAGCGGCGGTGGTCGATATCAGAACGCTTAATCCGCTCGATTTCGAAACCATCCAACCGTTGGTTGAGGAAGCGGGCCGCGCGATGGTCGTCTCCGAAGGCGTGATGACGTCGGGCGTTGCCGCCGAATTGGCAGCACGCATTTCAGAGGAGTGTTTTGATTTTCTGGAAGAGCCGGTCGTGCGTGTCGCCGGGGAAGACATCCCGATATCGGTTTCGCCGCTGTTGGAGAAGAACTCCGTGCCGACGCCTGAGCTTATCACCGATGCCGCCATGATGATGCTGCGCGCATGACCACGCTGGATAAAATCACGCTGCCGATGCCGCGGCTCGGCGAGACGATGGATGAAGGCACGATTGCCAATTGGATCGTCCAACCCGGTGATAGTTTTGCGCGCGGTGATGCGCTGCTCGAATTGGAAACGGACAAGACGCTTGTCGAATATCCGGCGCTTGGCAGCGGCAAAATGCTCAAAACGCTTGTTGGCCCGGGCGATATTGTGACAGTCGGCGCGCCGATCGCCGTCATTGAGACCGACGATGTGTGGGACGGCATTGGCGACAATAGCGAGGCCGAGCCAGCAGAAGAACCAGAAGCCACGGCACCACCCTCACCCACGATTGGGAAACCTGCTTCAGCGGCCGAAAAATCGCAAAGCGGCAAGGTGCGCGCCACACCGCTCGCGCGCCGCCTTGCGCGTCAGAATGGCATTGCGTTGGCAACGATTAGCGGGACAGGACGTCGGAACCGAATTGAAGCGCGTGATGTCGAAGCGGCATTTAGGGCGAGCGCCAAGCCGACCACCCCGGCGATGGGCGGTCGTCTTTCGGCAGCCTCCACGAACACACTTTTCCTCGTCCACGGCTTTGCCGGCGCACGTTCCAATTGGACGGCGCTGCGCGGTCATTTTGAGCGCGATGGCCGCAAGACAGCTGCGCCCGACTTGCCCGGGCACGGCCGGAACACGCAGGACGCAACGGACATTGATGGCCTTGTCTCCTGGCTGACCGAAGAGCTGCGTGAGCAAAGCGCGCCTGTCCATCTGGTTGGTCATTCGCTGGGCGCGCATCTGTGTGCGCGGGCCGCGCAGATGGTGCCGGACGCCGTCAGCGCCCTCACGCTGATTGCCCCGGCTGGTTGCGGCCATGACATCAATGGCGGTTTTATCGACGGTATCGCCAACGCAACGACGGCAGGCGAAGTGGCCCATCTGATGCGCCTGCTCGGGCCGAAAGCATCAAGCCTCGACAGCGACGCCCTGGCGTCGATGGCAGAAGATCTGGCTGAAGGCCGGCTTAAGGGCTTAGCTGCCGCGATGGCTCGCGGCGACAAGCAACAGATCGATACGCTGGCACCGCTGCAAAAAATTGCACAGATCATCCCAACACAAGCGATCTTCGGTGCCGGGGACGCGATTGTGCCGAAAGACCATGTGTTCAACATGCCGCCGCATGTGGCTATCCATATGGTGCGCAGCGGCCACATGCCCCATTGGGATTGTCCGGGCTTGCTGCACACGCTGTTGGCCGCGCATGGCTGATTGAGCTTTCAAAGGGGGGATTGGAGGAAACATGGCGTATTTCTTAGCGGCTGATGGCGGCACCGAGAGCCTGCGCGCCCGCATCTATGATCTCAACGGAACATGTGTGGCGTCACACGCTGAGCCCTATGAAACGTTCTTTTCGCCGGGCGCACGCGCCGAACAAAACCCGGAGGATTGGTGGGACGGTCTGTGCCGGGCAACGCGCGCCTGCCTCGAACAGGCCAATCTGCAAGGCGATCAGATTGAGGCAATGGCCTATGCCACCACCTGCTGCACGGTGGTGGCGCTGGACAAAGATAACCGTCCGCTGCGCCATGCGCTGATGTGGATGGATGTGCGCGCATCGCATGAAGCTGATCTGGTGTTACAGACCGGTGATGCACGCTTGAAGCTCAACAGTGATGGCCATGGACCGGTTTCTGCCGAATGGATGATCCCGAAGGCGCTGTGGATTTTCCGCAATGAACCGGACATCTACAAACAGGCGCATACGATCTGTGAATATCAGGATTATCTCACACTCCGACTGACCGGTGAGCGCTGCGCGTCGCTCAACAATGTTGGCCTGCGCTGGCACTATGCCAATCGCGATGGCGGTTGGGCATCGGACATGGTGGCGGCACTGGGCATGGGTGATCTGGTTGAAAAGTGGCCGTCGCGTGTTGCCGCGCCGGGTGAAGTGGTTGGCCAACTGACACCGGCGGCTGCGGACGCGCTCGGCCTGACCACCAAGACAAAACTGGTTCAGGGCGGCGCTGATGCGCTGATTGGCATGATCGGCCTTGGCGTTTCAAAGCCGGGGCAATTGTGCCTGATTACCGGCTCTTCCCATCTGCAGTTCGGTGTTACCGAGCAACCCTTTCATGCCAATGGCATGTGGGGCGCCTATGCCGACATTGTCTATCCTGATCTCTACATCATTGAGGGCGGGCAAACCTCGACCGGTTCGATCATCAACTGGCTGAAACGCTTCGTCGGCGGTTCGCTAGACTTCGACGACATGAACAGCAAAGCGGCAGCCCTGGCCCCTGGATCAGACGGGCTGATTGTGCAGGATCACTTTCAAGGCAACCGCACGCCTTATACCGACGCCCTGTCGCGTGGTGCGATCACCGGACTAACGTTGGCGCATGAACCGCATCACGTTTTCCGCGCGGTCATGGAAGGCATTGCCATGGGCACAAGGGCGATCCTCGGTGCATTTGCCGAGGGCGGTTACAAAGGCACCGAGATGATCGCCGGTGGCGGTGCGACGAACTCCGATCTGTTCATGCAAATTCATGCGGACACAGCCGGTATTCCAGTGCGTATTCCAGCCTCTACTGACGGGCCGTCGCTCGGCTCAGCGATATTGGCAGCGCATGGCGCCGGTCATTTCACGTCGATTGATGAGGGGATCGACGCGATGGTCAAACCAGGCCGCTTGATCGAGCCTAACGCACAGGCCATGGCCGACTATGAAGCGATCTACCAGCGTTACCTTGCGCTTTATCCGGCGCTGAAGGGCGTGCTTAACGGCTGAAAACGCGCTGCGCGATCTGGTCAAGGGTGGGATAAATGCCCTTCCCGCCTGCCACCAGCATGGTGCCATTTTCCAGCGCGTTTTCAGCGTCAAGCGGATGGTGCTCGCCGCCGGCCTCTTCGATCATCAGAAGCGCGGCAAAACAGTCCCACGAATTCATATGGTCTTCGATATATCCGAGCAACCGGCCTGACGCGACATAGGCTAGCATCAACGCCCCCGAGGCAGAACGGAAATACATGCCGCCATTGATCATGATCTCGCGCACCAGCGCGGCTGATTCTTCGCGATCCGACCGTCCCGATGCGCCGGTTGCCACCGACCCGTCGGCTAATGTCGTTCCGGGCGCCACAGCCATTGGCTTTCCATTGATGAAAGCGCCCTGCCCCTTGGCGGCGGCAAAGGTTTCGCCGGTGTTGGGATCGTAGATCATCCCGATGACCGGCAGGCCGTCAAAGGCACACGCGATGACCACGCACCAATGCGGGATGCCTGAGACAAAATTGGCCGTGCCGTCGATCGGATCGATGATCCAATCAAAACCGCTGGTGCCATGTTTGCGGCCATGTTCTTCGCCGACGATGCCATCGTCAGGCCATTGGCGTTCGATTGCATCGCGGATCAGTGTTTCGGTGTCCCGGTCGGCCTCCGATACCAGATCGTGATGGCCTTTGCTCTCAATCGTCAAGCGGTCGAGAGCGCGGAATTTTTCAAGCGCAAATCGACCGGCGTCATGCGCCGCCTTCTCGGCAAAGTCCCGTCGGGCTCCAAGGTCCATTATCGCTCCCCATGCGCCATTTCTGGGTGCTACTTCAACCACTACGCATCAAACTGCAAGCGCCGTTTTGGCATGAACCATGGCGCGACCAGTTTCCATCAGCACGTGCTTTGCGCCATTACTCTATCATGGCCTGGCTATGGCCTTTGGTTTCCATCGGCCTATCTGGCGTCACTGATCATTTGGTAAAGACATAGGAGCGGCACCATGAAAGCTATTTTGTTCGGATCGATTGGTTCCGTGGTCGAAACATCGGAACTGCAGCGGTCAGCCTTTAACAGCGCTTTTCGTGATCACGGGTTGGCATGGCACTGGGATCGTGTCGCGTACCGATCCATGCTGGTAGCTTCCGGCGGCGCGAACCGTCTTGAGCGTTTCGCGAGCGAACGGGGCGAGACTGTGGACGCCAAGGCGGTTCACATCACCAAAAATGCGCATTTCCATCAATTGCTTTCCGATGACGATCTTGTTGCGCGGCCTGGCGTTGTTGATGTTTGCCAACGCGCTTTGTCATCCGGCATCAGCCTTGGTCTTGTCTCGACAACAAATCTGGCCTCCATTAACGCAATTTTACGCAATGTCGGCGGTCTCAGCTCTTCCATGTTCGATCTGATTACCTCGGCGCAAATAGGGTTTGCGCAAAAACCGGATCCGGCCGCCTATTGTTACGCCTTGCGCACGCTGGGCATAACGGCATCGGATGCCATTGCCATTGAAGATAATGGCGCCGGTGCGCAGGCCGCGCTTCGTGCCGGCATCCAGTGCCTGGCTTTTCCCGGCGCGAATACGGCTGACCATGATTTTGGTGACGCCAATTATGTCGGGCAGGAAGGCCTTGCGCCGAGCCTGTTTGGACGTTTGGCGGCCTAGGGCAATTTTCGGCAGCGTGGCGCCTAATCATACCCGGTCATCTCGAGGTATCCCCGCCCGGTCTTGCTGCCGGACACCGTAACAGGCCCTTCCCAATAGGGTATGCTCACATTCATCCACGCATCCTTGTTGATCGCCGAGACGGTCACATCGACATCCTTGTCGGGCAGCGTAACCCGCCAGCGTGTGGGGATGCGCCGGCCCGCAACATCACTTTGCGCCAAAGGCACGGCGGCAAACGCACCGTCCGGATAGGCCTGCGTTTCGCCCTCGGGCGTAATCCACGTCGCAGCGGTAAACGATGTGCCGCCAGTCTCGCGCAGTTGGAAGCCCATCATTTTTTCACCGCTGTCGAACGACAAGGAAAACCAATCCCAGCCCAATTGATTGTCGGCCAAAGGTTGTGATGACCATTCCCGGTCGAGCCAGGCATCGCCAGAGACGTCAACGTCGCCGGTCGGCAATTTTAGCGTTCCGCTGATCTTGAAGAAGGGTTGCGAATAATAATAGCTCGCCTGACCGCTGGCAGATTTCACCGAAAAACCGCGATCTCCCTGAAAGATCAAAGGCCCTTCGGCGACCAAGCGCATTTCATAGCCAAAGTCGGGTCCGAAAGCGCGCAACGCCAATTCTTCGAAATTCGGCCCCTTCAGATGCCATTCGTCAATCCAGGCGTTGAACGGTTCGGACGTCACACCAGCCTGACTGATGCCGCCGCGCGCGAACCGTTCCGTCGACCAATGGGTTTGCGGTGTTGTTACCGCAGCGTGGGCAAACCAAATCTGTGGTGATTGCCACCCTTCGCGCTCGGTTGGTTCCAGAGCGGATCGGAACAGCGTCCATTGCAGGCCATACATGTTGCCAGCGTCGTCTGTCATGTTGGCGGTGAGATACCACCACTCGATGCGGTAATCGGGATGAGGTCCGTGATCGGCGGGGAAAGAGAAAATTTTGCCCCGTTCGGGCACCGAAAAGCCCTCGGCATCCGTGCCCATGCCAGCAAAGCCCTGGGCAAGCACAAGGCTTGGGAAAAAGAGCGCAAAGAGCAGAAGACTAGTTCTCACTGGCAAACACTTTCAGCAGCTTACTTGGTGCAATTCTGGCGAGACGCATCGCCGGCCACAAGGTGGCCAGAAAAGCCGCCACGAGGGCAAGCGCCCACAGCCGCGCATAGTCCCATGGGAAAAGGAACATCGGGAGCCGCCAGCCGAAGGCTTCAACATTGATGATGTTGAGCAGGACCCAGGCCAAGGCCAGGCCGAGCGGCAGCGCCAGAACGCAGACCATGCCCGCAAGCGCCAATGTGCGCGCCATTTCGAGCCGGCCCAATTCGCGCCGGGTAAGGCCGAGTGCCCAAGCCGGCGCCAATTGCGGGATCCGCAATTCAGCCAGCGTCAACAAGCTTGTCAGCATCGCGAAGGCTGCAACAGTGAGCGTTAAGATGTTCAAAGCGCCGGTCACTGTGAACGTGCGGTCAAACACTTGAATGGAAAAAGCCTTGATTTCCTGCTGGTCAATAAAGGCGCTGTCGGGCAGTCCGGTTGCGGCTTGAACGCTATTTCTGAGCGCAGCCGGGTCGGTCGTCCGGGCGCCAAACCTTTGAGCGCGGTCTTCCGGATAAAGCGCGTTGTACAGGCTTTCACCCAGCGTAATCTGCCCCATCGGATTACCATAATCGCTGACAATGCCGGCCAACCTGCGCGCTTCACCTGCAAGTTGAACGCGGTCGCCGACCCACAAATCAGCCCGGCGGGCAAACTGTTCATTGGCGATGACCGCCTCACCCGTCTGCAGCTGTTCCCATACGTCACTTTCAGCCCCGACAAACTGCCAATTATCGCGATAGGTCCGGCCGACGCGAATCCCCTCAATTTCGACCAATTGGCCCTCGGCGTTTCCGCGACGTGTATAAAGCGGCAACACCTCGTCCGCGTTCGCCACCAATGCTGCTTCGACGGCGCTACTGGCGTCAGCCTCTTCCACAAAGACATAGAGTTCCGGGGCAAGACGCTGATCGAGAAACCCGACAAAGGTCACCCGAAAGCTCGAGACCATCGTGGAGACGCCAATATTGGCGGAAACTGCCAACAGAAGCGCCATCAGGGCCAGGCTGAGCGCGGGGATTT
>JBCCRB010000126.1:0-7232 GCA_039208465.1 Pseudomonadota bacterium | reverse complement strand
TTGGAAGCAATCCGTCGCAGCCAGGCCGATGATGCCGGGATAGCACGTGTCGGATTTACTGTTTCAAAGAAGAATGGCAATGCGGTGCGCAGAAATCGCATAAAAAGGCGGCTGCGTGAGGCGGTGCGCCATTGCGCCGCTGATGTCATGCTCCCACATCATGATTATGTGATTATCGCGACACCAAACGCGCATAGTGCGCCTTTTGACGCCTTGTGTGCGGACGTGCGATCAGTCATTGAAGCAGCGAACCGGCGCTTGGCGCAGCAACCGAAAAACGGCGAATAGTGACGACGGATACGGATCGATGGAAAACAACCGCAACCTGTTTCTGACAATTGGCCTTTCGGTTGCCATTTTGGCGATCTGGCAGGTCCTGTTCATCAATCCACGCATTGAGGCCGAACGCCAGGCGCAGCTGGAGTTGGAAGCGCAGCAGCAAGTTTCCCAAACGGTTCAGGGTGCGACAGGTGTCACATCCAGCGGTGATGTGCCCGCGCCGGTTGCCGGTGCAGGCGCCGGTGATCAAGGCGCGGTGCCCGGCGCTGTCGGCGGTGCACAGATCAACCGCGATGCCGCCGTTTCTGCCGCGCAGCGTGTGGACATCCAAACGCCGACGGTTTTCGGCAGCCTGAACTTGAAAGGCGCGCGGTTTGATGATCTGACGCTGGTTGATTATCGCGAAACAGTTGATCCGACATCTGATCAGGTGGTTCTGCTTTCACCACTGGAAGCTGAGCGTGCCTATTTTGCCGAGTTTGGCTACACAGGGCTTGAGGGCGCGCCAGGTCCGGACACGGATTGGACACTTGCCTCTGGCGAGGCACTTACCCCGACTTCGCCCATCGTTTTGACCTTTGAGGCGCCCAATGGCGTTGTCTATGAGCGTCAGGTGAGTGTGGACGAAAACTACATGTTCACGATGACCGACACCATCACCAACAATGGCGATGGTGCCGTGGCTCTGTTCGGTTACGGCCGCTCGACACGCTATTTCAAACCCGATGTGGCGTCGATCTACATTCTGCATGAAGGCTTGATCGGCGTGCACGGCGAGGACGGCCTGGAGGAATGGACCTTCGGCGAAATGGAAAGCGAAGGCACGTTTGTGCCGGGCAAAGCCACGGACGGATGGATCGGTATCACCGACAAATATTGGGCAACCGCGCTTATTCCGACGCAAGGCACCTCTTTCCAACCGAAATATTCTTATTTCACTGATGGGCGGGCGCGCTTCCAGTCAGACTTTTTGTCGGATGCGGTTACCATCAATGCTGGCCAATCGGCGGTCGTTGAAAACCGGCTCTTTGCCGGCGCCAAGCAAACGCGCATCATCGATGCCTATGAAGCCGATCTCGGCATCCGCCAATTCGAATTGATGATCGATTGGGGATGGTTCCACTTCATCACCAAACCGCTTTATTATCTGCTGGAATGGCTGTTCCGCATGTTCGGCAATTTCGGCGTTGCGATTCTGGCAACGACCGTCATCATCAAGCTGATCTTCTTCCCACTGGCCAATAAGTCTTACGCCTCCATGGCGCGCATGAAAGTTGTGCAGCCGAAGATGCAGGAGTTGAAGGAACGCTACGGCGAAGATCGCGAGAAGCTCCAGAAAGCGATGATGGAGCTCTACAAGAAGGAGAAGATCAATCCGATCGCCGGCTGTTGGCCAGTGCTGATCCAGATCCCGGTCTTCTTTGCGCTCTACAAGGTTCTGTATGTCACCATCGAGATGCGGCACGCGCCGTTCTTCGGTTGGATCCAGGATTTGTCCGCGCCGGACCCGACGTCGATCTTCAATCTGTTTGGGCTTCTGCCGTTCGATCCGTCCGCTGTGCCGCTGATCGGTATCTTGTTGGCCGTCGGCGTTTGGCCTCTGCTGATGGGTATTACCATGTTCGTTCAGATGCAGATGAACCCAGCCCCGCCGGACCCGACACAGCAGATGATCTTCCGCTGGATGCCGATCGTCTTCACATTCATGCTGGCGCAGTTCTCAGCGGGCCTCGTCATCTATTGGGCGTGGAACAACTTCCTGTCGATCCTGCAGCAAGGTTTCATCATGAAACGCCATGGCGCCGAGATCGCGCTGTGGGATAATCTCCGATCGATGTTCAAGAAGAAGGCAGAGCCCGCCGAATAGGCGGGCCGGTCGACAGTGAACATACCAACACCGCCAAAGTCCGCGGTCTGGGCCGCGCTGAATGCGCGCGGTGCCTGGCAGTTTGTGCGCGGTGTGCCTTCGATGGAATTTCTGCCGCCGCTTGGGCCGCCGGAGATCGCATTTGCGGGGCGCTCTAATGTTGGCAAATCCTCGTTAATCAATTCGCTGACGGGTAAGAACGGGTTGGCCCGAACCTCCAACACGCCGGGCCGCACACAGGAACTGAACTTCTTTGTGCCGGAGGGCTATTCAGGCAAAATGGACGATCTGCCGCCACTGGCGATCGTTGATATGCCCGGCTACGGCTATGCCGAAGCGCCGAAGGAAAAGGTGGATGCCTGGACCGAATTGGTGATGGATTACTTGCGCGGCCGCGTGACGCTGAAACGGGTGTTCCTTTTGATCGACAGCCGCCATGGGATCAAACCGAATGACCGAGAAGTCATGAAGCTGCTCGATCGGGCGGCCATGTCCTATCAGATCGTTTTGACCAAGACCGACAAGATAAAACCGCCAGCTGTTGAAAAGCTGGTCACGAAAACGCTCGGCGATATTGCCAAAAGCCCTGCGGCGTTTCCGGCCGTGATTGCAACGTCATCGGAAAAGGGGCGCGGCATGGACGATCTGCGCCGCGCCATTCAAAATGCGGTGGAGCCGCGTTAGCCCAGAACAGGCTCGGAGCCGTCAGCGGGCTTGAAAACCAGTGCGACGCCATTGATACAGTGACGCTTGCCGGTTGGTTGCGGGCCATCATTGAAGACGTGACCAAGATGGCCGCCGCAGCGTGAGCAGTGTTCCTCGGTGCGCGGGATCAGCAATTTGAAGTCCTGCTTGTAGGCCACTTTGCCTTCAATCTCCTGCCAGAAGCTCGGCCAACCGGTGCGGCTGTCATATTTGGTTTCGGACAGGAACAGTTCTTGGTCGCACCCGGCGCAATGGAAAACGCCTGCGCGCTTTTCATCGTTCAGCACAGATGTGAAGGGGCGTTCCGTGCCCTCTTCGCGCAAAACATAATATTGCATGTCGGTGAGTTGGGCGCGCCACTCTTCTTCGGTTTTGACCACTTCAAACGGACCGGTTTTTGCGGCGGCAACAGCCGTGTCGCGTGCGCCAAACAGCCGGCTCGCTATCACAGCGGTTGCACCGCCTAAGCCAAGGGCAAAGAGATTGCGTTTTGTAAGCATCATCAACTCCAGTATTTGACGGGTATATAACAGCTAAATCATTTCGACGCCCGTAACCTCTTTTCGCATTTTCGTGATCGCTCGTTTATTCGGCCTGTCGGCCGTTGACGATGATTGGCATGCATCATTGCAGTGCCCGCACATTGCCAGTATGCGTCAGCGACAAGACAAACACGCCCATTGCCATGACGAAAGAACCCGACACAGACGCGGCTTTGAACGAAGCGCACATCTTGGCCAAGGCCCTGCCCTATATGCAGCGCTATGAAGCGCAGACCGTCGTGATCAAATATGGCGGCAACGCGATGGGCGACCCCGCGCTCGGCCACGCCTTCGCCCAGGACATCGCGCTTTTAAAACAATCGGGCGTGAACCCGCTGGTCGTGCATGGTGGTGGCCCACAGATCGGGGCGATGCTGGACCGGATGGGCATTGAATCGCGCTTTGAAGGCGGGCTGCGTGTGACCGACAAGAAGACGGTTGAGATCGTCGAAATGGTGTTGGCTGGCTCAATCAATAAAGAGATTGTCGCGATGATCAATAATGCCGGCGCCTGGGCGATCGGGCTTTGCGGCAAGGATGGCAATTTGGTCTACGCCAAGAAGGCACAGAAAACGGTTACCGATCCCGACAGCAATATCGAGCGTGTGCTGGACCTTGGCTTCGTCGGCGAGCCGGACAAGGTGGATCGCACGCTGCTGGATCATCTGGCGCGCTCGGAGATGATCCCCGTGATTGCTCCCGTGGCGCCGGGGCGTGACGGTGAAACGTATAATATCAATGCCGACACATTTGCCGGTGCGGTCGCCGGGGCGGTTACCGCTCAGCGGCTGCTGTTTTTGACCGATGTGCCGGGCGTCCTCGACAAGGAAGGCCAGCTGATAAAGCAATTGACGATCAGCGAAGCACGCGCCCTGATCGAGGATGGGACGATTGCCGGCGGCATGATCCCGAAGGTTGAGACCTGCATCGATGCCCTGCAAAAGGGTGTCAAAGGCGTGGTGATTGTTAACGGCAAGGTGGCGCACGCGGTGCTGTTGGAATTGTTCACCGACCATGGTGCGGGCACGCTGATCGTGCATGATGGCGCTTGAGGCGCTAGCCGACCAAGATCAGCAGCAAAACGCCGGAAACGATCAAAACGCAGCCAGTGATCTCACGCCGGCTTATGTGTTCGCGGAACACGAAAGCCGTCGTTGCCAGTGCGAACAGCATCTCGACCTGCGCCACGGCTTTGACAGCAGCAGCGGTTTCCAGCGTCATGGCCGAGAACCAGCCATAGGATGCTAAGGCGCCGACCAATCCTACCGACACGGACGTCTTCCAACGGCGTAACAAGATGATCAGATCGCCTGGCGCTGTGATCAGCACCCACAAACCCATCAGCAAGGATTGAATGGTGATCGCCGCGCACAGGGTAACGGCACCCTGCACGAGGAAGTTCGGCCCACCCAACGACAGGGAGGCCCCCCGAAAAGCAACCGCAGCGAAGCCAAAGATGGCTGCCGACGCAAGGCCAAGCACCGCCGCGCGGGTGCCAAGGGCAGCAAAGAGGGCGGGGATCGTCAGCTTCGTACCAACCAGGGAGATCAGCATCACGCCGATGACGGAGATGAAAACGGCGATCATCAGAATGAGGGACGGCCATTCGGACAGGATGAGCGCACCGAACAGTGCGGCAAGGATCGGCTCGACGCGCACATAGGCGCCGCCGACGGCAAAATTTTTCAACGTAAAGACGATGATCAGCAGGATCTGCGCCGCAATCTGGCTTAAGGCCGCCAGTGTCACCCACACCCAAAATTGGGCGGGCATGTCGGGGGTTGCATGCCCACTACCCGCTAAGGCTAGGAACAGGAAAGCAAAGGCAAACGGCAGGCCGAACCCAAAGCGCACAAAGGTCGCCGCGGCGGTGCCGACCTGGCCGCGCAAATGCTTTTGCAGGCCAGAACGGATGTTCTGGAAAAAAGCCGCCGCGATTGTGATGCCAACCCAGATCTCCATGGCGCTGCTTGTGGAGGAAATGGGGCGGTTGATGCAAGGCCACTTGCGATCCGGTCAACCGGTGCCATTTTGACGTCCATGACCAATGCACCAAATGCCACCGATTTTGATCACATCCGCGAATGGGTGTTTGATCTCGACAACACGCTCTATCCGCACCATTCGAACCTGTTTTCACAGATCGATGTAAAAATGACCGACTATGTGACCGAGCTTTTGCAACTGCCGCGTGATCAGGCGCGCAAGGTCCAAAAGGACTATTACAAGGAGTTCGGCACGACGCTTCAGGGATTGATGATGCGGCACAATGTCGATCCGGATGACTTCTTGGAAAAGGTGCACGACATCGATTACTCGTGGCTGGACCCCGATCCGGCGCTTGGCGATGCGATCAAATCCCTGCCCGGGCGCAAATTCATCTTCACCAATGGAGATCGCGGCCATGCGGAACGCACGGCGGGCCAGTTGGGCATTCTCGATCATTTCGATGATATTTTCGATATCGTGGCGGCCGACTTGGTGCCCAAACCGGCCGGCTCAACCTATGACAAATTCCGCGCCCTACACCGTGTTGATTGCGAAAATGCGGTGATGTTTGAAGATCTGGCGCGCAACTTAGAAGTGCCCAAATCGCTCGGCATGAAGACCGTGCTGATTGTGCCGCGCAACTTCGAAGCGTCGTTTTCAGAGATTTGGGAACGGGACGGTGTTGAGGACCATGTGGATTATGTAACCGACGATCTGGTTCAGTTTTTGGGCGCGGTGAGCGCTTCTTGAACCGCCGCTTTACTTCCGTTGAAGCGCGGATAGACCGCGCGGCCCATCTAGTGCTCGACCGGCTGCCCGCCAACGGTATCGCGGGTGCGGCGGTTGAGTTTCTGGTGTTCGGCATCAAGCAGGCCTGGGCCTGCATTTTCGGCGGGCTACTGCTGGCGCTGATGATCGGCACGCGGCTTTATTGGCCAGAGGCCGCGCCGATCCATCGCTCTGATTTTTTGTTCCTGGCCGCGCTCAGCATTCAGGCCTGCCTGCTTCTTTTCAAACTGGAAACCTGGGACGAAGCAAAGGTTATTCTCGCCTTCCACATTGTTGGCACGGCGATGGAGCTTTTCAAAACCGCGGTTGGCTCGTGGACCTATCCGGAAGACGCGATCTTCCGTATCGCCACGGTGCCGCTCTTCTCCGGTTTCATGTATGCGGCGGTTGGCTCCTACATTGCGCGCATCACCCGCATCTTCGACATGCGCTACACGGGTTTTCCGCCGCTATGGGCCGTGACGCTTCTGGCCGTCGCGATCTATGTGAACTTTTTTGCGCATCATTATGTGATCGATATCCGGATGGCACTGTTTGCGATCACAGCCATCCTGTTCTTTCGCACATGGGTGCATTACCGCGTGTTCCGTTGGCGGTTGAAGATGCCCCTCCTCGTCGGGTTTTCGCTGGTTACGCTGTTCATCTGGATCGCGGAAAATATCGCGACCTGGTCCAATGCGTGGCTTTATCCCACGCAGGCTAATGGCTGGGTGCCGGTATCCGCCTCCAAGCTCGGCGCCTGGTTCCTGTTGATGATCATTTCCTTTGTGCTGGTGAAACTGGTTCACCGGCCACGCGGGCTAGACCCTAGCGAAGACCATGAAACTCAGCGATCACATCCCACGCCTCATCGGCCGTATCAACAAATGAAATAAGCTCCACATCGCCGGGCGAAATCGTGCCCTGTTCGGCGAGGAAATCGAGATTGATCGCGCCTTGCCAAAATGCCTTACCGAACAGGATGAAGGGCACCCGTTCCATACGGCCGGTCTGGATCAGCGTGAGGGTTTCAAACAGTTCATCCATTGTGCCGAACCCGCCGGGAAAGACGGTGATCGCCT
>JBCCRB010000125.1:0-7243 GCA_039208465.1 Pseudomonadota bacterium | reverse complement strand
GTGCGAACGAGGTGCTGATACGCATGAAGTTCACACTTTGATTCAACAGGTTCTATCGGAAAAAAATCTTGCAAAAGAATCGGTTGCCGGTGTCTGTTCGATCGACCTGAAGGCGGATGAGGTGGCTATCGGTGATGTTGCGCGGGCGCTTGATGTGCCGTTTCATGTGTTTGATGCGGCGAGGCTCGAGCGCGAAACGCCGCGGCTAAAAAACCCGTCAGCAATCGTGTTCAAGGAAGTCGGCTGTCATGGTGTGTCGGAGGGCGCGGCGCTGGCCGGTGCCGGCGATGACAACACGCTGATCGTCGCCAAGACAAAATCAAAACGTGCGACCGTTGCGATCGCGCGCGCATCCAATCCGATTATCGATCTGCCGGGCCGGGAACGCGGCACGCTCTTCGTTGTCGGTATCGGCCCCGGCATGGCTGACTGGCGATCACCGGAGGTGACGCAGATGGTGCAACAGACCTCCGACTTGGTGGGCTATTCGCTCTACCTCGATTTGCTGGGTGATTTAACGACCGGCAAAACCCGGCATGATTTTGATCTCGGCCGCGAGGAGGACCGGGTGCGCCATGCAATGGAACTGGCGGGGCAGGGCAGGACGGTCGCGCTGGTTTGTTCCGGTGACGCCGGCATTTATGCGATGGCTACGCTCGTCTATGAGTTGATCGCCAAGGATGGCGTAAGCGATGCTGCCAAGCGCATCGAGATTATCAATTCGCCGGGTATTTCTGCGCTGCAGGCAGCTGCGGCGCGGGCCGGAGCGCCTTTGGGCCATGATTTTTGTACGATCTCGCTATCGGATCTTCTGACGCCATGGGAAGACATTCAGCGCCGTGTCCGTGCTGCCGGCAGCGGCGATTTTGTCATCGCCTTCTACAATCCGGTCTCGCGCAAGCGCCGCACGCAATTGGCATGGGCGCGCGATGAGTTGCTGACCCATCGGCCGCCCGATACGCCGGTCGTTCTGGCAACTAATCTTGGCCGAACGGGCGAACAGGTGCGGATCGTGCCGTTGGGCGACCTTCAGGTTGACGATGTGGACATGCTGACGGTCGTCATCGTTGGGTCGTCCGACAGCCGGACCGTGGCCACCGGGGATGGCCGGACTTGGATTTACACGCCGCGTGGCTATAGCGGCAAGCAAGGGACGCAGATGCGATGACAGTGCATTTTATCGGCGCGGGACCCGGCGCGCCTGATCTGATCACGGTGCGCGGGCTGCGCCTGATCGAAAATTGCCCGGTTTGCCTTTATGCCGGATCGCTTGTGCCGCAGGAAGTTGTGGCGGCAGCGCCGGAAGGGGCGCTTGTGATCGATACGGCGCCGATGCACTTGGATGAGATTATGGCGGTCATTGAGACAGCCCATGGCAATGGCCAAGATGTTGCGCGTGTGCATTCCGGCGATCCCTCGATTTATGGTGCAATTGCCGAGCAGATGCGGCGCCTCGATGCCGCCGGTATCCCCTATGATGTGACGCCGGGCGTACCAGCGTTCGCCGCCGCTGCCGCGCAACTGAAAACGGAGCTGACGCTACCGGAGATTGCGCAAACCGTTATTGCAACGCGCACCGGCATGAAAGCGTCGTCGATGCCCGATGGCGAGCAATTGGAAATACTCGGTCAATCGAAGGCGACGCTCGCCATCCATCTGTCGATCCGAAATCTGGACTATATCTACCGCGCGCTTGAGCCGTATTACGGCGCCGATTGTCCGGTTGTCATCGCCTATCGCGCCACATGGCCGGATGAGCTTTTCATCCGGACCACCTTGGCCGAAATGAAAGCGGAAGTACGCAAGGCGAAGATCACCCGCACCGCTCTGGTGCTGGTCGGGCGGGTGTTTGGCGATGTCCAATTTCGGGACAGTGACCTTTACAATCAGGCGTTCAGCCACGTGTTGCGCAACAAGGGCAAAGCCAAGAATCCGGCCTAACCCTGGGACTATCTCATCGGCTTCGGCGCAGACAAATGAGGTATCGTCCTCATACCGCCATGATTGGAGGGATGTTAGCGGGTCATTTTTCACTGGAGAATTTGGCATGACGCGTATGTTCCTTTTGGCCCTGATGGCCTCGACCTGCACCGGTTTGGCATCGGCTGCATCTTATGAGCCCGATAGTCGCATTGATGCCGTGACTGTCTATCCCAACGGCGCACAGGTGACCCGTGTTGCGCGCATTGCATTGGATGAAGGCGACCATACAATCGTCATTGATGATCTACCGGCCAATATTGACCCGGCCAGCATTCGCGTTGCGGGGTCATCGACGGGCGAACTTGCCATTGGCGGCGTGGATGTGCGCGTGGAGGTTTTAGAGAGCGGTGGAGCGGATGCGGAACGAACGCTGCTGGAAGCACGGCTGAACGAATTGGATGATGTGGCCGGTGCCTTGCAACAGGAGCAGGCCGATATTCAGGTGCGTCGTGACCTCCTGCAAACACTGGTCAAAGAAACCGTGGTGACTGGCGACGAACCGACCGGGATTAGCGCGGATGGATTAGCGCAAACGCTCTCCGTCGTGGCGGCGGAGCTGTCGACGCTCAACAAGCAGGCGATGGATACCCACAAGCTCCAACGCGAAACGCAAAAGCAGATTGGGCAGGTGCGTGCACAACTCTCGCTTACCGCGCCGAAACAGGAGCAAAAGACGATTGTCGCCATCGATGTGAGTGTTGGCGAACAGACCGTTGGCGATTTTGATGTGCACTATAATGTGCGCGAAGCGGGGTGGCGGGCGATCTACGACGCGTCGCTTTCGCTGGAAGACGGGATTGAGGACATTGCTTTGGATATCAAGCGCCGCGCGCTTGTTCAGCAGGCAACGCAGGAATCCTGGGACAATGTGGCGCTGACGCTCTCGACAGCGCGACCGAGCTCGGCAACGAGTGCGCCTGAACTGGCGGCCAATATTTTAACGCCGCGCGATCTGGTTCAGCCTTACGTCAGCGAGAGTCGCCGTGAGCGGGCGCTTAATGACAGTGTACAGAACGAGATTCAGATCGCACCAACAGGCAATGCGGCTGGCGGGCTGCTTTCGATGCATGAAGCAGCGCCTGCGCCGCAGGCGGCCATTGAGCGCGTTGCAACCATGGAAACAGGCGGTTTCAACGCGCAGTTCCAAATTGCGCAACGGGTCGACGTTGCCAACACGCGCGAGGCAAAATCGGTGCTGCTGGGTGTGGATGAATGGTCGGTTGATGTCAGTGCCTTGAGTGTGCCGCGCGTTGACCCAACCGCCTATCTGGTTGCGGCCTTCGAGCTCGGCGGTGAATTATCTTATCTTCCAGGCGATGTGCTGTTGAACCGGGACGGGACGTATATCGGTCGAGGGCGGATGCCGTTGCTTGCGCCCGGGGAAACGCATCAGCTTGGCTTTGGCAATGACGATCTTGTCGTCGTCGACCGGGTCGAGCGCGATCGCAAACAAGGCGAAAGCGGAATCCTCGTGTCGTCCAACACCGATACGCGGCTGGTCGAGATCAGTGTCGAAAACAATCATACATTTGCGATGCCGGTACGTATCATTGATCGGCTTCCCGTCAGCAATCACGATGATATTGAGATCGAAGCGTTTGACGGCAACACGCCGGCGACCGAGATCGATGTGGACGGTCAGCGTGGCGTGCTGGCCTATGATCTTGATCTGCCCGTTGGTGGCCAGGACATGATCAATGTCGGCTATACGGTGACCTGGCCGGGCGACATGCAGATCACGCAGGTCCAATAATCAAACAAGGTGCCCGTGTCCGCCAGATGGAGACACGGGCATCGTTTCAGGTAGCGGCTTTGCGAGAAAACCCGCCCCGCTGATAATGGGCAATCAGCAGCATGAAGCCGAGCAGCAACAGGGCCGGAATTGCCTGGCCGAGTGGTGTAAAGACGACGTGGAAGTAAACCGCGCCGACCATGATGATGGCCAAACCGATCGCAGCTAGAAGGCGTGTGCGGGCGAAAAGAAGCCCAATGGCGCCCGCCACTTCAGCGGCGCCGATAAAATAGCCGAACCAGCCAGGCAGGCCGAGCAGGGCAAATGATTGGTGCAGATCAGGTGTTCCCATCAATTTGAAGGTGCCGGCAGCGCCAAAAGCCAGCGCGCTTAGGATGATGGGGCACCAGATTGCGTATCGCTTGATGAAGTCCATGTCCGTCTCCTTTGTGCGTTTGCTTCAAATTGGCCTTCGCAGGCGTTCGCACAATCCACTATTATGGAGACTGATTGATCACCGATGGTGAACAATCAGGGCGCTGGATGATGATCACCGGGATTTTGAGTTGCCGCGCGGCCTCAATCTTAGCGTAGGCGCCAAGGCCGCCCGAATTGCGACAGACAATGTGGGTAATCCGATATTGGCGCAACAGGTCTGCCTCGGCGCCTGGGTCTGCGGACGGACGCCCGACAATCCATTCATGCACGGATGCCCAGTCGCCATCGGGCGCACCATCAACAGTGCGGACAAACAGCGTTGCGTGACGACAATCGCGAAAAACAGCCAGGTGCTGGGCGCCGATCGCCAACAGCACGCGCGCTCCTTCAGGGAGGGCCTGTTTTGCCTCCTCCAATTCTGCCACTTCAATCCAGACGTCGCCGGCTTGCCGGGTCCAGGGCGGGCGGGTTTTTGCCTCAAGTGTCACGCCAGCCTTTTGGCAGGCGGCGATCGCATTGGCGCTGATACGCGTTGCAAAGGGGTGGGTCGCATCGATGACCCGGGTGATCTTTTCGTGTTTGAGGTAGCGCGCCAGGCCATCAATGCCGCCGAAGCCGCCGATCCGAACCTCGCCTTGCACGGGTTTTGGCTCGCGTGTCCGTCCCGCCAAGGATGTGATGATGGCGGCGTCGCCATGCTCTGCGACAAGCAAGGCGGCGAGGCTAGCGGCTTCTTTGGTACCGCCCAGAATGAGGATTTTCTCAGCCATCAAATCCGGTCCTTGCCAGGATATTTCCGGCACGGTCGACGATGATAATCTCGATTTCCGTTATGCCGTTTTGCACCGTCGTGTTGGCATGCGCGCAAGCTTTTTGGGCTATGTCTAATGCGAGGTCGATGCCATTTTCCGCCGCAATTTCATAGGCTTCCTTTGCCGTGTTTGCAGATTGAATCCGCAAGCTCACAGATTGATTCACGTCACGGTCGCTCGCCAGTTGCGCCAAGGCGTCCAGGTCGACCTGGCTGCGGGCCGAGTGCAGATCGAGGTGACCTTGACCGAGCTTCGTCATTTTGGCGAAACCGCCGGCAATCGTCAGTTTTGGAACGGGGTGGGCGCGTGTGTATTTGAGCAGGCCGCCAGCAAAATCGCCCATGTCGATCGTTGCGATCTCCGGCGGATCGTAGAGGCGCTGCAAAGTGGCTTCTGATGTCGAACCGGTCGCCGCCATTACGTGGTCGAGACCTGCCGCGCGGGCGACATCGATGCCGCGGTGGATTGAGTGGATCCATGCGGCGCAAGAAAAGGGATGCACCACGCCCGTTGTGCCCAGGATCGAAATTCCGCCGACGATGCCAAGGCGCGGGTTCCAGGTTTTTTGCGCCAGGGCCTCACCGTCGGGGACGGAAATGGTCACGGTGATATCCGGGGCGACGCCATGCTGGTCGCAAAGCGCCTCGACAACGCCGCTGATCATCTGGCGCGGTACCGGGTTGATTGCCGGTTCACCGGGCGCAATGGGCAGCCCGGGTTTGGTGACCATACCGACACCCTTGCCAGCCTTGAATTGGATGCCCTTCCCGGGCGCGGAACGGATTACGGTGGCGATGACCATGGCGCCATGCGTCACATCGGGATCATCGCCTGCGTCCTTGATGATACCGGCTTGTGCGCTTTCGCCGTCCAGTTTCTCCATTGCGAGGGCAAAGCTGGGTGTTTGGCCTTTCGGCAGGGTGATCGATACCGGGTCGGGGAATTGGCCTTCCAGAAGCGCGGTCAGAGCGGCTTTCGTGGCCGCAGTGGCGCAGGCGCCGGTGGTCCAACCGCGACGCAAAGGGCCGCTTGGCTTTCGCAATCCGGCGTCATCTTCGCCGGAATTTGATGGTATCGGTTGCGTCATGGCTGCCTTATAGTCGAGAGCAGAACTGATCGGAAGAATAGAACCAATTGAGCCAATCGGAGAACATTTTCGCCGCTAAGGGGAACATGCCGGCATTTTTGCCTGGCCATGTCTGGCTTGTCGGGGCAGGTCCCGGTGATCCGGGCCTTTTAACGCTCAATGCCGTTCATGCGCTCAGCGAGGCCGATGTGATCGTCTATGACGCGCTGGTTGATGATGCTTGCCTTGCCTTTGCCAATCCGGATGCGGCGCTTGAGTATGCCGGGAAGCGCGGCGGCAAACCATCGCCAAAGCAGCGCGACATCTCCCTGCGTCTGGTTGATCTGGCGCGGGAAGGCAAACGCGTGTTGCGGTTGAAAGGCGGTGATCCTTTCGTCTTCGGGCGCGGCGCGGAAGAAGCGTTGACGCTGGCTGCGCACGATGTCCCGTTTCGGATCGTGCCGGGCGTGACGGCCGGTATAGGCGGCCTTGCCTATGCAGGTATTCCAGCGACCCACCGCGATACGAATCATTGTGTCACGTTCCTGACCGGCCATGATGCGAGCGGTTTGGTGCCCGATGCGGTTGATTGGGAGCATGTGGCCAAGGGCTCACCGGTCATCGTCATGTATATGGCGGTCAAGCATATCGGGCCGATTACGCAACGGCTTTTAGAGGCTGGACGGCAGCGCGACGAGCCGATGGCCTTTGTCTCCAATGCTGCGACCATCGATCAGCGGGTCATCGTCAGCACGCTTGGCGCGGCTGAAGCTGACGTCCAGCGTCATGGCGTCAAAGCGCCCGCGATTGTTGTCCTTGGACAAGTTGTGTCGCTGCGCAACGGTCTTGATTGGATCGGCGCGCTGGTCGAAGGCCGACAGCTCGATGCCGATCCGCTGCGCGTGCGGTTGAAGAAAGAGACCGGCTGAGATGAACGGTGTCATGGTGGCGGCGCCGCATTCGGGTAGCGGCAAAACGCTTATGACGCTCGGGCTGCTGCGCGCCCTTCAAAATAAGGGGTTATCGGTTGCTTCTGCGAAAGCAGGGCCGGACTATATTGATCCGACTTTTCACGCTGCGGCGACCGGGACGGCATGTGTCAATCTTGACCCTTGGGCGATGCGCGATGGTTTAATCGCGCAGCAGGTGATGGCGCGCTCTGACAAGGACGTGCTTGTCGTAGAAGCGATGATGGGGCTTTTCGACGGTGCG
>JBCCRB010000124.1:0-7287 GCA_039208465.1 Pseudomonadota bacterium | reverse complement strand
TACCAGATGCGGTTTGACCTTGCCGATGGGTTTCCAATGGTCACCACCAAGAAACTCCACCTTCGCTCGATCATCCACGAGCTCCTGTGGTTTTTAAAGGGCGATACCAACATCGCCTATTTGAAGGACAATGGGGTGTCGATCTGGGACGAGTGGGCCGATGAAAATGGCGATCTTGGCCCTGTGTATGGCTATCAGTGGCGCTCTTGGCCAGCGCCCGATGGCCAGCATGTGGACCAGATCAGCAAGCTGGTCGACAGCATCACGCGCTCGCCGGATTCGCGGCGTCATATCGTGTCGGCCTGGAACCCGGCGCTGGTCGACGACATGGCGCTTCCGCCCTGCCATTGCCTGTTCCAATTCTATGTCGCTGATGGGAAATTGTCGTGCCAGCTCTACCAGCGTTCGGCCGATATCTTTTTGGGCGTGCCGTTCAACATCGCTTCCTATGCGCTGCTCACCCACATGATCGCTGAGATTGCCGGTCTGGAGCCGGGTGATTTTGTGCACACATTCGGGGATGCGCACATCTACCACAATCACTTTGAGCAGGTGGAAACGCAGTTGGAGCGTGATTTTCGCCCGCTGCCCAAGCTGCATATTTTACGAAAGCCGGCAACATTGTTTGATTTCGTTTTCGAGGATTTTGAGATCGTCGGCTACGACCCGCATCCGCATATCAAGGCGCCGGTGGCGGTGTGAGCGGGTTCGACCCGGTCATTTCTCTCATTGTCGCGGTGTCTGAAAATGGCATTATCGGCCGCGATGGTGACATGCCTTGGCGGCTGTCGTCGGACCTGAAGCGCTTCAAGGCGCTGACGCTTGACCATCCGGTGATCATGGGTCGCAAGACGTTTGAGAGTATCGGCAAGCCTTTGCCGGGACGGCTCAATATCGTGGTCTCGCGCGATATGGATTGGGCGGCTGAGGGCACGATACGGGTTTCCTCGCTTAGCGCGGCAATCGACCTGGCCACGGCCAATCTTGAGAGTCAGCATGCCAACGCCGACGACGATGTGGATCGCGACGATTTGCCGAAAGAGATTTTTATCATTGGCGGCGGACAGATTTATGCGCAGGCGATGGAATTCGCCGAAGCGCTCTATGTCACCGAGGTGTTGGCGGAGATCGACGGTGACACCTCTTTTCCCGAGATCGACGAAACACAGTTCGAGCCGACGCATTGGGAGGATGTGCCGCAGGGCGAGAAAGACAGCCATGCGACGCGCTTCGTGATTTGGGAAAGGCGCGCAGCGGACTGAGCGGCAATTGACACACGATCGTCGCGGGCACAGTCTTTGTTCTTCACGTAAAAGGTGGGAGGCGTCGGATTCGGCTCTCTGCAGGAGGCAAGAATGGCAATTTCCGATCAGGTGCCGACACAATCGGGCTTCGACCGTTCCAGTACCGGCGACTTGGTGCTTAGCGGTATCGATCTGTCCGGCAAGGTTGCCATTGTAACGGGCGGTTATAGCGGGATCGGTCTGGAAACAGTGCGCGGTTTGGCCAGTAAGGGCGTCCGTGTCGTTGTGCCAGTGCGCTCTCCGGACAAGGCGAAGCAAAACCTTGACCCGGTGGGCGGGGATGTACACTCGGCGCCGATGGATTTGGCCGATATTGCCTCGGTCCAAGCGTTTGCATCCAGCATGCTTGAAGCGCTGCCCAAATTGGATTTGCTGATTAACAATGCAGGGATCATGGCGTGTCCGGAAGCACGCGTCGGACCGGGCTGGGAATCGCAGTTCGGGGTGAACCATATGGGCCATTTCGCGCTCGCGCGGGCGCTGATGCCGCTGTTGGAAAAAGCAGATCAGCCGCGCGTGGTTGCCCTTTCATCGACAGCTCACAAGATGTCGGATATTTTGTGGGACGACATACACTATGAAAGCAATGACTACGACAAATGGCAGGCCTATGGGCAGGCCAAGACGGCCAATGCGTTGTTTGCCAACGGTATATCGCGCCGCATGAAAGAATTTGGCGGCTCGGCGTTTTCGGTTCATCCCGGCGGCATTTTCACGCCGTTGCAGCGGCATCTTCCAAAGGAAGAAATGATCGCGCTGGGTTGGCTGGGCGAAGACGGTGAGCCGTCCGAACTTGCAAAACAGGGTTTCAAAAGTCCCGAGCAAGGATGTGCGACCACTTTGTGGGCGGCTACAACAGACACATTGGCGGGAAAGCCAGGGGTTTACTGCGAAGATTGCGATATTGCCGCCCCAACCGATCCGGCCAGCCCGATGGCGCGCTATATGGGTGTGGAAGCGCATGCGTGCAGCGATGATTCAGCTGAAAAGCTTTGGGAAATAAGCGAGAAGCTTTTGGCGCACGCTTGAATCCAGACAACATTGCCAAAACCCGCAAAACCGCGCAATTAGCACCAGCAGCTTGGGGAGGGCGCATGGGCCGGATTGCAAAGTTTTCAGCTTACACCGTCGGTTTTCTGGTCATTGGGCTTGGGCTGGTGTGGGTCTCCATCGGGCCGACATGGCGCACCTTTCTTTCCAATCCGCCGCTGGACGACAATGTGTTTGAATGGACGCAAAGCCAGCGCGATTCCGGTTTTGCGCTGTCCGATCAATTGCCGATTATCAACACGGTGCCGATCAAGGCCGGCGATGATGTGCGCGAATTGCCGGAAGGCCCGCCCTTGGACCTCTCAATCGATGTGGATGCCTACATGGCACGCCAGAACAGTGCTGCCGTTGTGGTGCTGCAACGCGGCCAAATCAGGCTGGAGCGTTATGGTCTCAATCAAGCGCGCGATAAGCGCTGGACGAGCTTTTCGGTCGCCAAATCCTTCACGTCCACGCTGATCGGCGCTGCGATCCAGGATGGGTATATCGACAGTCTTGACGATATGGTGTCGCGGTACGTGCCTGGGCTACAAGGCTCGGCCTATGATGATGTCAGCATCCGCCAGCTTTTGACGATGACATCGGGCGTGCGTTGGAACGAGGATTATCTGGATCTGACATCTGATGTGGCGATGTTTAATGAAACCGAGCCCGAAGGCGATGAGCCAGCGTTGATCAGCTATTTAAAACGCCTGCCGCGGGCGCATCCGCCGGGCACGGTCTTCAATTATTCAACCGGTGAGACCAATCTGGTCGGCATCCTTGTGGCAGAAGCGACCGGCAAGACGGTATCGACTTATCTGTCGGAAAAGGTCTGGCAGCCCTTCGGCATGCAGCAGGATGCGAGCTGGGTCGTGGCTAAAACCGGCGAAGAGATCAGCGGTTGCTGTATCCAGGCGGCCGCGCTCGATTATGCACGGATCGGGCAATTCATGCTGGAAGATGGCGTTGCCAATGGAGAACGGATTGTGCCGGAAGGCTGGGTTGCCGATGCGACCCGCTTGCAAGTTGCCGTTCCTTATGACCCGATCCGTGACTATGGCTATCAATGGTGGCCGATGGCGAATGGTACCTATCAGGCCGGTGGGATTTTCGGGCAGGGGATTTTTGTTGATCCTGCGCGCGAACTGGTCATTGTCACGCACAGCTCGTGGCAGGATCCGCGCGGTGTGGTCGCCGGTCAAACAGCAGAGCGCTACGCCTTTTATGCGGCGGTGCAGGCGGCGATTGATGCGGAGGCTGTCGGTTCGGGCAGCTAGGGGCTCGGGTTGGTGCCACGGCGCTTCTGGGGCATTGACCTTTTGATTTAGGATACACGCATGTCAATCAAATCCACCCGCCGTGAAGTTCTGGCAATGCTGGGTGTCAGCGGCGTCGCTTTTTCTGCGACCATCAAGCGATTGCGCGCACAGGCTGCTCAAACGCCGGGTGTGCTCGATGTTGCGATTGTCGGTGCGGGTGCGGCCGGGCTCACCGCCGGTTGGCTTTTGAGCCAAGCGGGCCTGAATTTCCGCATCTATGAAGCAGCGGATCGGTATGGCGGGCGGGCGCGCAAGGATACAAGTCTTGCCGACTTTCCGATCGATCTTGGCGGCGAGTGGATCCACACCTCAAAGAGTGTGCTGAACCGGTTGTCCCAGACACGCGATGCGTCTGACCTTGCGGTTGAATATCGCCCGATGACCAGTGACGTTTGGGATGGGCAACAGCTCTATCGGGCAAACCGCTATGCGCGACAGTGGCGGCGGGAACATCGATTCATATCAACGACTTGGTATGATTACTTCGACAATTACATGGCGCGCTTTATTCGTGATCAGATCGCGTTAGACGCCCAGGTTACAGCGATCGACTATATCGGCGATGTGGTTCAGGTGGACCTCGCCAATGGACAAAGCGTGCAGGCAAAACACGTCATCGTGACGGTGCCGCTGAATGTGCTGAAAGACGGCGATATTGCTTTCACACCCGATCTGCCAGCCGAAAAGTGTGAAGCGTTAACTGGCGCTGTCATGCCCGATGGGTTCAAGCTTTTCATGCGGTTCTCGGCACAATTCTATCCGGACCTGGTGTTCTTTGATCATGGATATGAAACGCCGGAATCGGAGCTGCTGTTCTACAATGTTGCGCTCGACAAGCCGACGCGCCAGCACGTGCTGGGATTCTTCGGCCATGGAGCGCTTGCCTCGCCCTACGTGCAACTGCCAGAGCCCGCGTTCTTACAGGCGGCGTTGGACCTGCTGGACAAATTGTATGATGGCGCTGCGTCGAAAAATTATGAAGCGCATCAGCTGATGAACTGGAGCGCCAGCCCGTTTCATCGCGGCACATACTCCTATTTCGAGACTTCAGATCCCGCCACCATTGGCGCTTCCATCGACGGACGTATCCACTTTGCCGGAGAAGCCTACAATCAGCGCTGGGATGGCGAGTGGGGCTATATGCATGTGGCCTCCCGCTCGGCTTATGATGCCGTGGACGAGATAGCGGGCTAAGCCGAACAGAGAAGCTCAGGAAACCGGATCAGCCAGCGGCTTGGGGTTGGCACCATCGCCTTTGCGCACATTCCAAATCAGCAAGGCCACAAACACGCCCAGTGCGAGCAGATGCACCAAGCCGCCGATTGGCCACATCAAAACAATGCCGGTGGCCAGCACGAGAATGCGTTCAATGATGTTCATTGGATTTTCCCAATGGCCCTGAATGCTAGCGGCAACGGCCCACAAACCGGGTAAAGCAAAAGCGAAAATCGTCAGCATTTCCGGCCAGTTCCCGCTCAACAATGGTGTGTAGGCAAAGAGCAGCGGCACGAAATAAAGCCCCTTGGCCACCTTCCATGCGGCGATGCCGGTTTTCATCGGCGGACTTTCCGCAATTGCAGCGGCGGTAAAAGCAGCCAGACAAACCGGAGGGGTGACATTTGAATCCTGGCTGAGCCAGAAAATGATCATATGCGCAGATAATAGCGACAGGGCGATCGTTGCTGCATCAAAAGCCTGGCCGGTGACAAGGGTCAGGCTTTCCGGTGGCACAGCCGCGATGATGGCGCGGGCTTCGGCCACGCTCATCGGCGCTGAGAGCGCTGCGATCTGGTCGGGGATGGCGAGCATAAAGATCGGCTTGGCGGCCTCGGGCAGGGTGCCTGCGGCAATCATGTCGACCAGATGGCCCTGCAGGATCAATTGGTTGAGCGCGGGCGCTGACAGTGTGCCGAGGACGATGTAAGCGGCAGTGACGGGCAGGCCCATGCCGAGCACGAGCGATGCCAGCGCGACCAGGACCAGCGCGATGATCAGCGAACCGTTCGACCAGGCTGAAATCATCAGCGAAAATGTGTTGCCGATCCCGGCTGTGGTGATGACATTGACGATCAGGCCAACGGCGCACAGCAAAACACCGGTCATGATCATGTTGCGGGCACCCAATTCCAGCGCCTCTATAATCTTTGTCGGGCCCATGCGGTTCGGGGTCAGCCAGGACGCGGCGATGCAGGTCAGGATCGCAAAGCCGGCGGCGTAAGTCGGCGTGTAGCCATAGACCAACAGCCCGATCAGCAGCCCGACCGGCAAAACAAAGCTCGGCCCGCCGCTTTTAAAGACTTCCCAAAGGCCTGGTCCTTCTTCTTCGGCCAGCGCGGTCGCGTGCGAGCGCTTGGCTTCAATGCGGACGAAAAAGCCGACGGTCGCGAAATAGAGGAGGGCGGGCAGGATCGAGACCGTCACGATGGTCGTGTAGGGGATCTGGGTGAAGCTTGCCATGACGAAGGCGCCGGCACCCATGATGGGTGGCATGAGCTGGCCGCCGGTCGAGGAGGCCGCCTCGACGCCGCCGGCAAAGTGCTTGGGAAAGCCTGCCCGTTTCATCAAGGGAATGGTGATCACCCCGGTCGATGCCGTGTTGGCAACCGCCGAACCGGAGATTGTTCCGGTCAGGCCCGATGCCATGACGGCGACAAATCCAGGGCCGCCGACGAAGCGGCCCGCAACGACACGGCTAATGTCGACGATGAAGTCACCCGCGCCTGATTTGAGCAGGAAGGCGCCAAACAGAATGAACATGAAGACAAAGGTCGAGGAGATACGCGCGATCGTGCCGAACATGGCGTCATCGCCATACATGGCGCGAAAGGTGATGGTCTCCAGCGACAGACCGGCAAAGCGGAACACACCAGGCACAAATTGTCCCCAAAAGGCGACATAGGTCAGCGCTGCCAGGATCAGAAAGGGGATGATCCAGCCGGTGGTGCGCCGTGTATATTCAAGCGCGCCAAGCACGCAAAGGCCGGCGGCCAACCAATCGGACCAGATGAGACGGACCCCGCGGTCATAGACGGCGGTTTCGGCGAGAACGACATAAAGCGCGGCACAGGCCACGGCGATGCCGAATAGAATATCGATGGTTCGCACAAGCGTGCTTTGTGCCCAATCGGCTTTGGCGATTGGCGTCACCAGCGCGCACAGCAGCGCAAATCCGGCATAGTGAAAGCCATTCTGGAACAGGGTGGAGACATTGCCGAACGAATTCATCCAGATGTGCGTCACCGACACAATGACGGCGATGATCAGGATGACAGCGGACAGGCCGCGCCGTTCCAGCAAGGAAGGCGACGCGATTTGCGTCATGGTTTCGGCACGCATTTTTTGTTCCCGGCTTTAGAAACGTGAAGGGCGGCCCTGGTCGAAGGCCGCCCTTGCGTTCATGGCTGCTTATTCGGCGGCCATCAGGCTGTCGGGGATTTCAATGCCCACTTCCTTATAGTAGCGCGCAGCGCCCGGGTGCAGCGGGACCGGCGGGCCGGCAATTGCCTTTTCTACCGCCATGGCTTTTGTCGCCGGGTGGATGGCCTGCAGGAACGGCAGGTTTTCATACATGGTCTTGGTGATCTGATAGACGTCTTCTTCCGGCAGATCCTTGTGGGTTGCCAGGAAGTTCG
>JBCCRB010000123.1:0-7317 GCA_039208465.1 Pseudomonadota bacterium | reverse complement strand
ATACGAAATCGTCATTGCGGGCAAAGAAGCCAAACTGCTCAATGGCAGCAACAACGCGCTCGTCGTTGAACGGAATTTCGTTTGTTGTCCAACCATCATAAACTTCGGCTGGCTGTGTGCGCAGCATGATGTCTTCCACCCAGTCGGTTGCCGGCCAGCCTGTCGCCGCGCCGGAACCCAGACCGATGCACCATGGTGTTTCACCGTCAGCTGCGATTTGCTCGGTCAGCGCGACCAGCTCTTCCATGGATTCGGGAATGTCGTAGCCGGCATCTTCAAAGTTTTCCGGCACGTACCAGACCAGTGACTTAACGTTCACATTGTAGAAAAAGCCATACAACTGATCGGCACCGGTTTCGTCGGCGAAGGTGCCCAGATCAACCCAGCTTTCACCGGCGCCGTAATTGGCGGCGACAAATTCACCCATGCCTTCAGGCAGCGGTGACAACAAACCACGTGAGGCCATATCGGCAGCCAGGCCCGGCTGCGGGAAAACGGCAATGTTGGGTGCCGAGCCGGCTTCGGCGTCAATCACGATCTGCTGTTCGAACGAATCAGAACCTGTGTAGACGGCTTCTGCGCCAGTGGCCGCAGCAAAGTAGGCCAGCACCGAGCGGAATACTTCGTCTTCCGGCTGGAGCCAGGGACCTGAGACGGTGACCGTCTGTCCTGACAGGTCGGGTGCGTTTTCAGCCCATGCAGTGTAGCTGTCCCAGCTGAAGTCACCCTCCCCAACGGGAAACTTCAACTCAACATGGCCGCCAGCATGTGCAGACGCGACGACGGCGAAGGCAGCAACGCCCGCCAACAAAAGCTTTTTCATATAGTGATCCTCCCAGATCAGTCTGACGTTTGATGTCATCTTGCCCATCACGCTTGTCAAAGCGCTTTGGTTGTTGTGAAATGTCCACCGAAGGCGGCGATGAGTCAAGTGTTTGATTTGCGTAAACGTGCACAGACCTTATCCGTTCGCCCTGTGTTTGTGTGGGGGAGATAGAAGTTTGGCGAATTTAAAGGAGCTATCAGAACGGCTTGGCTTGTCACAGACGACGGTCAGCCGTGCGCTTAACGGATACCCCGAGGTTAGCGAGGAAACACGCCAGCGTGTCGTCAAAGCGGCTGCGGAACATGACTATCAGCCAAATGTGAATGCGCGCAAACTAGCTACCGGCAAATCAAGGACGATCGGCCACGTGGTGCCGCTTGGTGAGCATGAGATGATCAATCCGCACTTCAGTGATTTCATCGCTGGCGCGGGTGCTGTTTACAATCAGAACGGCTACGACATGCTGCTCAAGGTCGTGACGGCCGAAAATGAATTGGGCGCCTATCGGGAATTGAAAAGGGGCAACCGAATAGACGGTGTTATCGTGCACGGCCCGATGACCAATGACCGTCGACCGGACTTACTCACGGAACTCGGTGTTCCATTCGTGGTGCATGGCCGGCTTGTGGAACGCACCGACGGCTATGCCTGGGTCGATGTGAACAATGCAAACACATTCAAACTTGCAACCCAGCATCTGCTTGAGCTGGGCCACAAACGCATCGCGCTATTGAATGGACTGGAGTCGATGTGTTTTGCCGTGCGGCGCCGCGAAGGCTTTACCGCTGCAATGGTGGACGCAGGCCTTTCGCCGGACAAAAAGCTCATGCATTCCATGGAGATGACCGAGCCAAACGGTTATGAGGCGATGCGCGCACTGTTCCGAACGGATATGCCGCCGACCGGCGTTTTGTGTTCTTCCTCAGTACTGGCGCTTGGCGCCTCACGCGCGATCCGTGATATGGGCCTGCGTGTTGGCACAGATGTCTCGCTGATGACATTTGACGACTGCCTGTCTTTCTTAAGCAACGGTCAGGCGCATGGTTTTGCCACGACCGCTATGTGCTCCAGCTTGAAGCTTGCCGGTGAAACATGCGCGCGACTTTTGCTCGACATCATTGATGGGAAGAATGTGAATACGCAAATTGTTATGGAAGCCGATTTTGCTGACGGTGCGACGACAGGCCCGGCACCGGACCTTGCTTCTTAAAACTTGCCAATCATGTTGATGAAAGCACCCTGATCGTCCTGTGTCAGATCGGTCAGGTCGTCGGAAAAGCGGCCGAAATTATACCCGACGCCAAGTTTAACCTTGTCGCCAATATGCCGGTACACGCCGGTCAGCACGCCAAGGTCTGACGTTTGCGCCGAGGGCGACCACAGCACCCTGCCCTCTAAAAGCGCGTCCCAATTGTGCAGCACATGAATGTCGGCGCGCGCGACCACAAGATGCGCGCTGGATTCATTGAAATCACCCGATCCGCGATCGGTTTCCACCTCACCGATCCGGAAACCATACTTGCCGCCAACCGACAAATATTTGTTGGCCTGCCAAATCGCATCGGCGGACAGGACATGACTGCGCTGGCGCGGACCATCGGTTTCGCCATTGACATTGACCTGATCGGTGCCGGGCAAATCATACAGGTACCGATAGGAAAAAAGGGCGTTTAGCCGATCATTGTCGACCGGCCGATAGGCAAATCCGAGGGTACCCTCCACATAGTCGCCCGAACGCAACGAATCGTCACGCCCACTGGCATACGCCGCATCCAGATCGGCGATCAGTCTCCAGTCATCATCGGCGCGCCAATTAACGCCGCCGCTAAACACATAAGCAGTAATGTCGTCGCTATCATCTTCGGCGTCATCAAAGCGAAATTCGCCACGCATGCGCACGGCTATCGCCTCATCCTTCACGTAGGAAAGGCCGGCCGACAAAGCGCGTCGATCAACATCCTCATTGACCGTGCCTTCAACCCGGCCAAGCTCAAAACCGCTGGTCCAGGTCCAATGCTCGTCGGGCGTGTAGGTGACGCCATAGACGGTCGTCAAATCGCGTCGATTACTAAAGAGATCGTAATTTGTTTCCGTATAGGCCTGCCAATCCTCGTTGAATTTTTGTTCGGAACCGGCCAGCAGCCCGCCATAGCTGGTCCCTTTGCCGGCTTTGTCAGCCTCATCGCCGGCGCTGCGCTGATAACCAATGTAGCGCCTTGTATCATCATCAGGTTCCCAAACGAGAACACCATCAGCGGCCCAGCCTGTTGATCCGTAAGACGTCTGACCTTCGATGGAAAATGTCTCAGTGATCGCTACTTCGGCTCCCACACCTACTCGGTTGTTTTCGCCGCGGCCGCTGTCGCGCGCGGCTGTTGCCTGGCCAAAGACAAAATATTTGTCGGTATCGTTCGGCGCGTAAGCGATCTCGACGGCTATGTCTGTGCGTTGACCAGTGTCTTCCGGCTCGCTCGGATCAGTGAGATCCGAATACGCCACGCCAAACGTCGCCTTCCAATATTCATTGAGCTGATAGGCCGCGTCAGCTTCGATTTCGCGGCGGATCTTACCGTCATTGTTCCGGTACTCATCATAATTGGTTGCCAATGCCAGTGCTTGGCCTGCTTGGAGCGAAAGCGACGCTCCCCATAATTGCTCAGCCACGGCGATATCATAATCGAGGCTGGCAAAACCGCCCTGCCGGTTCTCGTAATAGCCGGCAATGCGCCCTTCGGCGGCTTTGAGGCCAAGATCCTTCAGATCGACCTCACCTTCGACTTTCCAGGCCAGCGCGTCCTTGTTGGCGACGCCCGCCGAAGCGATGTCCTGATTGGTCAGGCCGCCATCGTCAGAAAAGGTCCGGCCAAAACCGGGGCCGCGCGATTGGGCGAGTTCGCCGCGCAGCCAGGTTTTGTCGTTCTTGCGCAGTAAAATATCTGCCCCGGCCACGGTCTGGTCAGCGCTATCAGCGCCGTTGCCGGTTTGCTCGCGCAGGCGCGTCGCCCCGATGCGAACATTGTCACCGAGCCATGCTTGCGCGCGGGCGCCGAAATTATAGCCGTCCACCTCACCCGAGGTTGGGGTGTACTCATACTGGGCGACCAGATTGACCGCCGCCTCGCCCAAATCATCATCGCGGACCGTACCGCCGGTGTCTGCCGACGCGCTGAGCGGTTTGTTTAGGATGACCACGCCCTGCGTGTAATCAATCTCATAATCTGTGCCACGTTCGAGATTGATGCGTTCGACAATGCGCCCGGTGGATTTTTCGCGCAGCTCGACGGTAAACCGATCCGAACCAACATGAACGTCCTGCCGCTTTAGGAAATAGACCGAACCGCCCGTGCCGCGCAGCACATCGCGCTGTGGGAGCGTATCGGGTTGAGCGGCATAGGCTGTAATCTCGGCTCGCTGTTCGCCGGACTTAGTTGTTTTTTCAGACCGCAGCACCGCATTGGCGCCATAGAGCGCCCGTTCCGTGCGCACATAGTCAGCACCTTCAAGTCGGGCATCGAAATCACCCCACATGAGGTGGCTGTCTCCGCGTTCCACGCGAATGTAAAACTTGCCACTTGTCGGCGCATCTTCTTTGATCGTGGAATCGTCGCCATAGACCGGATAGAACTGGTCGGGGTCGATACGCTTGATCAATTCGCGCGGACCTTTTGCATCAAAATCGCGGAACAACTCGTCGATCGGTGCTTCGCCCGTGTCTGCGGAAGCCGTGATCAAATAGCGGCCGCGTACTTTTCCCTTTAGGTAAAACGCCAGGCGGCCCTTTGTGTAGACATTGTCAAACTCGCCATCTTGCACGGCTTCGATAATGCCACCATCGCGTATGCCGACCGTCAGGTCTGCGATGCCGACATAAAAGAAGTCGTTGGCCGGGATGTTGATCAGCCTATCGACCGTCAAAGCTGGTGCTTTGGCAGCGCCCAGTATTTCGATCGTAACGTCATGATCACCGGCGGGCAGGATCTGTTGCACAACAAAGCCATTGTCGCGGTCAATTGGCACGTCAGCGCCCAGAACCCGGATTGAGTAGCCGGGCGGTACATCCTTGCCATTGACGGTTACAGCACCGCCATGAACTGGGATATTTCGCATTGCCAACCGGTTCTGACCGAACCCAGGGGCGGTGCGCGTCGCCGCCTCTTCGGCATTCTGCTCGATCGATACAGCGCCTTTCCGTCGGATCTTAAGTGGCGCGGTTTCATCATAACGCCCGGCCCGGTCATACACCCGCAGGACATAAGCGTATTGATCGGCGCCTTCTGCCGGCATTTGCCATTCGGTTGCAGCCTGGCTGTTCAGAATGACCGGCACGGTATCGACGGGCTGCATTGCAAATGCGTTGGTGTCACCTCCCGAATAGAGACGGATCTCGGCCTTTTCGATCCAGGCTGGATAGTTGGCAGATGCAACGAAGCCGACATACTCACCTGGCGCGTAAGCGGCACGATCATTGACCGGCAGAACGTTAAGCATCGGCTCGACGTCCAGCCCATCAAAGCGCAACTGGATGTTGAGACGTTCCAGCAGTTCATCGGCGGAAACCTGCTCCACGTCCAACCTGCCACGCGGGCGAGACGGGATGGCACGGCCGAGCGTGCGTGGCGGCGTGATCTGCACGCGCGGCGTGGAAAGCTCCGGGTCACCGGCTACCGTTTCGCCATCGACCTTGATGACGAAGCCCTGCCCACGCGCTGGCGTCGGGCCGAAAGGCAGGCAAACGACTGTCCCGGCCGATAAGAACGCCAAGGCTTTCAGGCGCGCGGATATGCGGGCGCGTGCGATCATGGGCGCACCACGATGGGTTCAAATTCCAATTCCTGGCGAATGCCGACCATGGCAAAGCGCTGACGCACAGCCGTTTCTACCTCGGCGAGCCGCGCCTTTGGCAGGCGTTGACCATCACGCTGGTCGGCAAGATAGGTCACGCGGACACGGGTTGGGCCGCCGACAGCGCCATCTGCCAACTGACCGATGCCGTTGGCCAGTGCCGGGCTTATGGCCGCGGAGTTGGGGATGAACGCTTCGCCGGTAACCGTGAATTCAACCACCGAACCGCGTGTGGCGCCGAAATTAAGCTTTGCCAGTTTGCCAGGTGTCAGCCGCACGACGCGCGGGTTTTCAGTCGTTACGCCATAGCCAGTTGGCAAGGTGCGATCGTCCAACTTGACGATGAAGTTGGAACCAATATCACTATCGGGCAGCGCCGCGCAGGGCACCGAATAGCGGCCAAATTCATCGGTCGTGATCAGTGTGCCGTTGGCGGTAGACAGGCGGATGCCGCCGAGCCCCTCCTCGCCTTCATCCTGCCAACCGTCGGCATTGCGGTCGTCGAAAACCTTGCCGATAATTTCACCGCAATCGAACACGGGTTCCGCGCGTACGGAAACGGTGGCGCGCGCCTGATTGGTGATGCTGTTGCCATAGGTGCCGTCGATCCCGATCGCCAGATTGACATAGTCGCCGGGCGTCACCGACGTCGATACACGCACATTGAAGCTCACGTCGACCGCAGTCGATGGCGGCACCACAATGTTGGCGAAAGTCAGCTCATTGCCATTGCCAACCGGGCGTATGGCAACATCATCAAGGCGGGCGGACCCTGGCACGTAAGGGAAACCAGGCGGCAGTGTGTCGACCAGCGAGATGGGGCCTGCGCTGTCGGATAGCGTATTGGTCAGCGTCAGCGTATAGCCAAGGATATCACCGATGCGTGCTGTTGTGCTTGATGCTGTTTTTGCCAGCTGCAACCCGTCAGCCGGTACCGGCGGCACCGGATCGACCGGAATATGGTTGCGCACGACATCAGGATCGCCGGGCTCAAGATCAAACGCCATGAAATAGGGCGGTGGCGCGGTATGGTCCGGCGTATCGGAATAGGCCAGGGCGCACGACCCGCCGGGTGAAATGTCAAAAAGGCAGACTGTTGCATCGAGGGATCCGGTCTGCGGCGGGATGGACGTCGACGGCACCGGCTCGAACGTGGCGGGCACTGTCATCGCGATACGGTATTCCGTCTCGCTGGCCGGACACAGAATGTCTGCGCCCGGCACGACATCAAAGCGATAGGCGCCACTTGCGCCGGTCGTTTGCGTTTGCTGGTTGGGCAGAAGGCATGCAGCGGGCAGCGCGGTACCGGCAGCATTGGTCAAGGTCAGGACGGCACCTGCCACCGGATCGCCGTTTGCACTGGAATAGACAACGCCGGACGGATCGATCGGCAAGTCCTGATCAATGATGACGTCCGTATCAGCCACGACAATATTGTCGATCGATCCGACGCCGACATTCGTCGCCGGATCGATGAACAGCAGCGAATAGGTTCCCGGCGCAAAATCGGCGAACAGATAGTCGCCCTGCGCGTTCGTGACGGTGCTGGCCACAACGCTGCCGCCGATAAGCAATTGCACGATGTAACCAGGTTCACGGGGGTCGCCGGCATCGAACAAAGCATTTGAATTGCTATCGGTGAAGACCGT
>JBCCRB010000122.1:0-7321 GCA_039208465.1 Pseudomonadota bacterium | reverse complement strand
GGTGAGATCGGATGCGCTTCATCCTGCGGCGACTGCACCGTATGGCCGTAGACCATGTCGGTCGTGTACTGGACCATCTTCGACGCACCGCGCGATGCGGCGTGCGCCATGATGTTGGCGGCACCGAATGTGTTGACCGGATAGAAAAACGGATAGCGGTTGATGCGTGTCTGTATCGGCGAGAGCATCATCGCTGACAGATTGTAGACCATGTCATCGGTCTGCACGTCGACATTGGCCACCGACGCCGAGTTGGTCACATCGCATTCGGTGTGCGCTGCCTGCCCGTAATGCGCCAGAGGGGATTTGCGGATGTCGGCAACCAGCACTTCCTCGCCGCGCTCGACAAGATCCTGCGCCAGATAACGGCCGACAAAACCGTCACCGCCAAAGATTACGTGTTTCATGATTTCAACTCAGATGTTGCGGATGGGGATGATGTGCTCGCATTGGTGTCGCGGGCACTGGAAATTGGCGACCCTGACTGGGCGATCAACACCGTACCGATGCAGATCAACGCGATGCCGGCGATCTTGTACCCGCCCAGCTCTTCACCAAACAATTGCCAGGCAAGAACGGCAACGGCGACATAAGCCAGCGACAGGAACGGAAACGCAAAAGACAGATCCACCTTCGACAAAACGAACATGTGGCTGGCCATCGAGATCACGAAGGTCACGAGGCCGAAAAACACCCAGGGCGAGAAAACGATCAGCAGCAGCTTCAAGATGAGATTGGTTTGCGCCAGCGTTGACGGTGCAAGCGTCATCATGCCCTGTTTGAGCATCATCTGCGCGGCAGCATTCGTTAAAACCGTAAACAGGATGAACGGCAGATATTTCATCACCAACCCTTTATTTCCCTGCAATTTGCTTAAGGAACCTCTGTTAGGGTCTGTTTAACTTTTTCGTTCAAATCCGAGCTAATCCCACTTTTGGACAGCCCATCTTCGCCGCTATGGTTAAGAACGCATCGCTTCCAAAGGTCAGATTCAATCGCCGGGTCCCGCAGCGCCTCCAATTTCGGCCAGGCGGCAAAGCTGCGCTTGAACGTCTCAGCTGCCATGCGCCCATCCTTGTACGGATTGATCCGCCCGCCATGGTCCAGCGTGATCGCATCAAGACGATCGAGCATCTTTAAGGTCGACTGCCCCCGATTGGGGAAATCCAAAGTCAGCGTGTAGCCCGGCATCGGAAAGCTCAACAGGCCTGGCGATGCCACATCGCCAAACCGTTTCAGGACCGTCAGGAATGAAGCTTCCCCAAACTCACGTGACGCATTGAGCATGGCCGGAATGGCCGACCGTGCCGCCTCTTCGGGGATCACGCACTGGTGCTGAAAAAGCCCGCGCGGCCCATAAAGCCGGTTCCAGTGACCAACCGCATCCAGCGGATAGAAGTAGCTTTGCCAACGCGCCGTGATCGGTTCGCCCGCATGACGCGATTTAGCGGCAAAGAACACCGTATTGAACGCTTTCAGGCTCCATCCGTTCAGCGCGTTGAACGGCAGATCAAAGGGCACCGTTAAGCGCGGATCATGGCTCTTCATCCGGTACCGGCCTTCGGGCGCATGGTTGGCTGTCATCAGCACACCGCGCTGACCATGCAATTGATCGAGCCAGGCAACGGCATATTCATTGGCACTATCGGCTGCTTCTGCCTGATCAAAATAGGCATCGAGCGTGGAAAACGGTGTCCGGGTCTCAACAACATCAGCCGACCCGACCCGCATCAAATTCATCTTGATGCGCGTGATGATGCCCGTCAGGCCCATCCCGCCAATCGTGGCAGCAAATAAAGCCGGTTCGTTCTGCCGCGTTAGATGGAACACGCCATCGGAGCGCACCAGCGTCAACGCATCCACGTGGCAGCCAAAAGTGCCGCGCCGGTGATGGTTCTTGCCATGCACATCATTGGCCACCGCGCCGCCCAATGTGACGAAACGCGTGCCCGGCGTAACCGGCAAAAACCACCCATGCGGCGCCACGCGATCAATGATCTCATGCAGCATGACGCCGGGTTCGGCATCGAGCACGCCCGTTGCCGGGTCAAAATGAATGATCCGGTCCAGGCCCCGCATGTCCGCAAGATGACCGGCATCATTGTGACAACTGTCACCATAGGATTTGCCATTGCCGAAGGGCAGTAAACTACCCTTGCGCGCCTCAACGATCAGGTTCACCGCCTGCGGCGCATCGACAGCGCGCCGTGTCGTGCGGTTCAGCCGGCCAAAACTGTCATAGGATCGCCCATGCGCCATCTTTTATGTGCCCGGCGGGTAGAACCCGGCAACCAGCATCATCACAGCACCGGCTGCGACCATCAGCTGGCTGCGCCAGTCGGTGGAGATGAAAACAACCGGATCGTCGTTGAATTCCTTGCGCTTGGCCAGGATCCACACCCGCATGATGATATAGAGAACCAGCGGACACAGCGGCCAGATCATCCAGGGATGCGCATAGAGTTCATAGATCGCTTCACTATCCAGATAGAGCGCCAGAACGACAATGGACGCAAAGGCCGACGCCATGCCCGCCTGCATGATGACATCCTTGTCTTCCGGCCGGTAGCCGCGCCCGGAAAGCCGTTCTTTTTCGCCAATCGTTGAATGATCCAGCTCCACATAACGCTTCACCAGCGCCAAAGAGAGGAAGAAGAAGGTGGAGAAGGCTAGCAGCCAGAAAGATGGCGCAGCCGCAACAACGGCCATCCCGGCAATCACGCGCACCGTGTAAAGACTTGCAAGCGTCAGGACATCAAGCAGCAACCAGCGTTTCAGCTTCAGCGAATAGGCGGTCGTCACCACGAAATACCCAGCCAAAACGGCCCCAAACAGTGGCGGCAGGAACGCGCTGATGGTCGCCGCGAGCGCAATCAGGAGGCCGGCGATCGCAATCCCCGTCGCCGGACTGATCCGCCCCGCAGGCAGCGGTCGGTTGCGCTTGGTCGGATGCGCACGGTCCATCGCCAGATCAAACAGATCATTGAAGATGTAAACGGAGGACGCCAGAAAGCTGAACGCAAAAAACGCACCGGCAATGGCAAACAGCGTCCCGAACTGGAAGAACTGATGGTCCAGGATGGCGGGCACCGCGATGAGCAAATTCTTCGCCCACTGGTGCACGCGCAGCATCTTCAACACATCTTTGACGCTCGCCTTTTGCGCCGGAACCAGCGGCGCCACATCATGGCTTTGCGCCCAACTGGCGGCGGCACGATCAGGCGCCACGACAATGGCTTTGCGCGCCGCATCAAAAAGGACAACATCATCGACGCTGTTGCCGGCATAATCAAAGCCGCCATCGCCATAGCGCTCAGCCAAAATGGCTAGCTTTGCCCTCGATTTCAGGTTGATTTGCCTGTCAGAGCCCACAACGTCAGTAAAAAAGCCTAGATGATCGGCAATTTGCAGGGCTTTTTCCTTGTCCGATGCCGTCGCCAGAATGATCTCGCGGCCGGACTTCTTCTGCTCTTCCAGCCATGCCAGCATTTCCGGCCGATAAAGCAGCGTATCGGGGTCAAGCTCGACCCGCGAAAAAATCTCGGCCTTGAATTTCGCCTTGCCGCCGAGCAACCAGAACGGAAACAGCAGCACACACCATGGCGCTTTGCGCACCAGTGCGAAGACGGCCTCCCAAAGAAGGTCGCCTGCAATCAATGTCCCGTCCAAATCAACTGCGAGCGGTATTGCCCTGTCGCTTACGCGCGTGTCCATCGCATGCCTCCACACACGATGATGTAAGCACAAGATTGGCTGCCAGTCGGTTTATGGGGTTGGTTTACGGCGCAGGTTTGGCCAAGTCGGTTAATGAAGCATGACCAGGATGGCTACAATTTGAGCAATCAATCAATAATAGCACGGCCACCGGAAATCGAGACGGTTTCGCCGCCCGACAAAACCACACGGTCGCCATTGGGCAATGTCAGGAAACAGCCCGTGGCGCACAACGATTGCGTTTGGTTTCCCGCCAACACGACTTCGGAACGTTCGCCATTTTCGGTTATGACCAATGTCAGCGGGTCCGCGTCACCATTGGTGACGCTGGCGCTGAAGACGATAACAGGCGCACAAAGCCATAAAAGAGCCGCAACGCCAAAACTTGAAAGACGTTTCATCGACGCCTCCTTTCCAAGCCCCATCTAGGGCATTTTAGCTGAACCGGGACTGAACAGGTCAATCATCCTCGATCCGCCGCGCCTTGGACGTTTCGATAACGCCAAAATCCTCAGCGTTTGCCACGTCCTTCAGATCAGGGGCACTTGCCGCCGCCTTGATGTTAATGTCGCGCTGCGGGAACGGAATTTCAATGTTTGCCGCTCGGAACCGCTCCAAAATGGCCATCCGCAGCTCGGTGCGCACCGCCAAACCGTACCCAATATCAGCAAGATAGGCGTAGAGCACGAAATCCAGCGAGGAATCGCCGAAATTATCAAAAGCCACAAATGGTTCAGGGTTCGACAGGACCCGCGGATGGTCATTGGCGATTTCCAGCAGCATGTCATGCACCCGTTTGGCATCGCTATCGTAGTAAACACCGACCGGCACCTGAACCCGGCCAAGCGTAGTTTTGTGGATCCAGTTGATCACCGTCCCGTTGATCAGTTCGGAGTTCGGCAGGATCAACGTTTTCTTGTCGAAGGTGATGATCTCGGTCGCCCGCACATTGACCTTGTCAACAACGCCGGTAAAGCCGCCCGCTTCGATGATGTCGCCTGCCTTAAAGGGCCGTTCCGCCAACAGGATCAGACCCGACACAAAATTGCTGACGATGTTTTGCAGACCAAAACCGATACCAAGCGACAAGGCACCAGCGATAAACGCCAATTGGGTCAGGTCAAATCCGGCCGCTGAAATGGCAAGCAGCGCCGCCAGCGCAATGCCGGCATAGCCAACCGCGGTCCGGATGGAAGTGCGTGCACCGGTTTCAACACCGCCGCGCTCAAGAACGGTGCCATCAAGCCAACGCTGAAACGCGCGGGTGCCCCAAAGGCCAACAAAGAACAGGATCAAGCCGGTCAGCAGACCGATCAGCGAAATCGAGATGGACCCAAGCGTGATATTCGTCACCAGCCGGTAGCCAAGATCGGTGATCTCGCTCCACCGGAAACCCCAGGTCAAAGCAATAATCGGCACACCAATCAGAAAGACCGCAACCACCAGCAAGCCGCTCGCCACCAGCCCTGCCTGGTCGACCCCGCGCTCTGAAAAGGCATGGCGCGCCCGCAACATTTCGCCAAAACTTGTCTGGGCAAGCGCATTGGCCTCGCCAATTGCGCGCGCAGCCCGGTAGCCCAGATACATGGTCGACAGGATGGCACCGGTGATCACGATCTGCTGGGACGCAAACCGCGCCAGGCCAAGATAGCCGAACAGGGCTGTAGCGATCAGCGCAACACCGGACAGAATAAGCACAATACGCAGCCATGCCGGCCAGTCCGTGCGCTTATCTTCGCCAGGGCGAATATCGACCTTTACCGCCCCCATCGCGATCAACACCGTGCCGACGGCAATGCTGGTCAACAGGCTGAGCGCAACCGTCACCGGAATGGAGACACCCAGAATGATGTTGAACCGCGTGATCACCGCATCGGCCACCACGATGATCGCCATGACCACCATCAGGGCGTGCAGCAGAAACGCAGAGCGTTGCGGCACCTTGATCAGGCGCCAATTGGGCACGTAAGGCGCAAACACCGCGCGTGAAAGCTGGATGATCAGGAACAGGATCGCCAAGCCAGCGATCAGCGTCTGTACGAGCCCCGCAATGTCGGGTCGCCAGATGTTTAAAAAATCGAAGATGAAATAGGCCGCGCCAAGCCAGAACCAGAAGACCAGGGTGGGCAGAAGCGTGTACCAAAAGCCGATCGTCAGCCGCGCAAAAAACGTCGGCGCGTCATGCTCACTGTCGCGGTGGATCCAACCGCCAAAGGTTTTCAGTGACACAAATACCGCCACCGCACCCAGCAGAACGGCCGAGAAGATGCAGGCCAGCACCACGTTCGGGCGCGTTCGCCACGTAAAGCTCCACCATGAGCCGATCCGCCGCTCAAGGTTCGCCCAGCGCTCGCCAACATCCTCCCATAATGACGGCCCGAACGCCTCACTGATATCATAGCGCTGCGACAGCGTTTCCTGGAACAATTCACGGCGCCGTTCAGCAATATCGTCGATCAGATTGCCGGCAAAAATCGTTGCATCTTCCAGCTCGCCGATAAGGAGATTGATCCGCGCCCGCTCTTCTTGAAGTGCCGTGCGCTCTGCAGCCAGCAATTCGGGTTCGGCAGGTTCACCCTCGCCCGGCGCCGGGCCGAGTTGATCGAGCCGCGTGCGGATATTGGCGACCATTTCGGTGAGCACGACCCCGAACTCGAGCGCTTCTTGCTGGTCGGTGACCAAATCGGCCGCCAGCGAAACCAGCGCCTCCTCATTGTCGAGATTGGTCTGAAAGGTGTCGACTTGCGCCCGCACTTCACGCACAAGCTGCGCCACATCATTTTCCAGATCGTCAGGCGCCGATTGCGCAAAAACGACGCCCAAGCTTGCGACGTAAAAGAGGAGGCCAACGAGGATTCTGATCATCACCATAAAAGCCAGATAGCACAGCCGGTTCGTCGCGAAATAGGTCATCGTCGCAACGAAACCAAAAGGCGACGGTTTTTTATGATGATTTCCTGATCCGGCTGGGCCACGGTGGGCGAAAGCAGAATTGGATCATGGCCCGCTATTCCTCCTTTGCCGTTTTGACGAATGCCCTGTCCGGCAATCAGCATTGGACACCGGCTTGGCGCAAACCGGACCCCAAACCCGGCTATGACGTCATTATTGTCGGCGGTGGCGGGCACGGCCTGGCAACCGCCTATTATCTTGCCAAGGAGCATGGCATCACCAATGTCGCTATCCTTGAGAAAGGCTGGCTGGGCTCCGGCAACATTGGCCGCAACACGACAATTGTGCGCTCCAACTATTTGCTCGCCGGCAACACGCCCTTCTACGAGCATTCGATGAAGCTGTGGGAGAACCTCTCCCATGAGCTGAACTACAATGTGATGTTCTCGCAGCGCGCCATCATCAATTTATTCCACACGCCGGCCCAGGAAGATGATCATGCCCGGCGCGGCAATTCGATGATCCTTCAAGGCGTCGATGCGCGCTTTGTGCGACCGCCGGAGCTTAAACGCCGTATGCCCGCGCTCAACATTGAAGGCCCGTCGCGCTTTCCCGTTTTGGGCGGCTTGGAGCAACCACGTGCCGGCACGGCACGCCATGATGCTGTCGCCTGGGGCTATGTCCGCGCCGCCGACCAATTGGGCGTCGACATCAT
>JBCCRB010000121.1:0-7336 GCA_039208465.1 Pseudomonadota bacterium | reverse complement strand
TCGATCTTAATCTGTCCAAGCCGCTCGACCAGCGCATGGCCAAGCTGGACAATCTTGAAGTCACCTTCCATGCAAAGCTCGGCACGCAAGGCGAACGCGTTGCGCGCATCGCGGCGCTGGCGGCAGAATTAGCGCCGCTTGTCGGCGCGGACCCTGGCCTTTCCAAACGCGCCGCACATCTGGCCAAGGCCGATCTGACAACGGAGATCGTCGGCGAGTTCCCCGAAGTTCAGGGCGCCATGGGCCGGACCTATGCGGAGATGCAGGACGAAAACGCTTCTGTCTCAATTGCGATTGAAGACCATTACAAGCCGCAGGGCCCGTCGGATGATGTGCCGAGCGATCCGGTGGCGATCGCCGTGGCGCTTGCCGACAAGCTGGATACGCTCACCGGCTTTTGGGCGATCGATGAAAAACCGACCGGTTCAAAAGACCCTTATGCGCTGCGACGTGCCGCCCTCGGTGTGATCCGGATTGTGCTGGAGAACGGGTTGCGGTTGCCGCTGACGCGCCATGGTGCGAATAGCGACCTCCTTGCGTTCTTCCATGACCGGCTGAAAGTCTATTTGCGGGATCGCCAGGCGCGGCATGATCTGATTGATGCCATTGTCGGGCCCGACGATGACGATCTTTTACTGCTGGTGCGCAAGGTCGAGGCGCTGCAAAAGCTGATAGAATCCGACACGGGCGCGAACCTTTTGGCAGGCACCAAGCGGGCGATGAACATTCTGGCCGCCGAAGAGAAAAAAGATGGCGTGGGCGCTTTTGCCAAACTGGTAGATCTGGATTTGATGAAAGAACCGTCCGAAACGGAACTGATGCATGTGCTCGATGCCGTTGCGCATCAAGTCCAGGATCACGTGGCTGCCGAAGATTATGAAGCTGCGTTCGGCACTTTGGCCGACTTACGCCCAGCGGTGGACGCGTTTTTCGATCATGTGATGGTCAATGATGCGGATCCGGCGGTGCGGATCAACCGGCTCGCGCTGCTTGATGCGCTACGGGCAGCGACCCGCAATCTGGCCGATTTCAGCAGGATCGAGGGATAAAAAAAGCCGCCCCAGGGCGGCTTTTCAATGACGATTTACGCGGTTCAGCGCAATTCCATGTCGTCAAGCTGATCCTCGCGGATCACACGCTGGACAGCGGATTCGGTGTTGTCGCCCAATTGCACGTTGCGTTCGACGCGCTCTTCAAAAGTTGGCTCGCTGCTCTGCGCAGCTTGCGTGCCGGCCGTCGCTGAACCGGACGCCTCATCGTCATCGTCGACGCGATTAACGGCAGACGGCGCATTATCTTCTTCGCCGCCGGAAAGTGACTGGATCGGGTTTACCGAAACATTGGCCGGCGCCGAAATCACGGTGGGCTCTTCGACCGGGCCACCTTCAATTTCGACGAACATCACGGATGGAAAAGCATCATCCTGATAGATGGTGTAACCGGCAAAAGCGGTTGATGCGCTAAAGGCAAGAACAGTGGCTGCCAACAGTGTGGTTTTCGTCATGGATCAATCCAATCATATCCCGTTTGCAGGCATTAAAGCAGAAACGCCTGAAGCTTCGGTGTGCAGGCACGGTTAATTGGCAGTTAAACATGGCGTTTCACATCCGTGCCGCTTGGCCATTGGCTCCATGTAAAACACGGTCTAAATGGCCATAGTATGAATGAAGTTAGCGAGAAATCGCGGATCGCCCCGCTAGATGAACCATCAATGGCGCTTGCTGCGCGTCTGCTGAACGATGGTGATCTGGTGGCTGTGCCCACCGAAACGGTCTACGGCCTGGCCGCTGACGCCACCAATGGCACAGCGGTGGCCGCGATTTTTGCCGCCAAGGGAAGGCCGTCGTTCAACCCGCTGATCAGCCATGTCAGTGGTGTGGCAATGGCGCAAGAGCTTGGCGAGATGAACGCGCTGGCGGAGCGATTGGCCCGCGACTTCTGGCCCGGCCCGCTCACGCTGGTTCTGCCCAAAGCCAACACTTGCCCTGTCCATGACCTAGCGCTGGCTGGCCTTGATACAATCGCGGTCCGGCTGCCAGACGGACCAATGCGGGAACTTGCGGCGCGGCTAGACAAGCCAATTGCCGCGCCGAGCGCTAACCTTTCCGGCCGCATCAGCGCCACCAGCGCGCAAGCCGTCGAGAAGGATTTAGGGAAAAGTGTTGCGCTGATCCTCGATAATGGGCCAACGCCCGTCGGCGTGGAAAGCACGATCATCGCGGTTGACGGCGATACCTTGCGCCTGTTGCGGCCCGGCGGAGTGCCGTTGGAAACAATCGAAGAAGCCATCGGCCAGGGCGTTGAAGGCCGTGACAGTCAAGACCAGGTGCGTGCGCCGGGCATGCTTGCTTCGCATTATGCGCCGGATATGCCGGTCAGGCTTAATGCACGTGAAGTGGCGTCGCATGAGGCCTTGCTTTCCTTTGGTTCGCAATCCATTCCCGGCCAAGATCAGGCTGCGATTTTGATCGATCTGTCGCCGTCCGGCGATTTGGCAGAGGCCGCGCAGAACCTTTTTGCTGCCATGCGGACCATCAACACTCATGGTGCCAGCGCGATGGCGGTCGCGCCGATCCCGCATACGGGTCTGGGCGCTGCCATCAATGACCGTCTGGCGCGGGCTGCCGCGCCGAAGGATGTCGGTCATGGATGAGGCCTTAAGGCAGGACTTTGTCGCATTGGTGGGTGCCAAGAACGCAGCTGTCAGCGCGGAAGATCAAGCGCCGCACTTGAAGGAATGGCGCGGGCGTTGGACGGGCACGACGCCGCTCGTCCTGAAACCAGCCTCAACCGACGAAGTGGCAGCGATCGTCAAACTTGCCCACGAAACGGGCACTGCCATTGTACCGCAGGGTGGCAATACCGGCCTTGTGGGTGGGCAGATCCCAGACAGCAGCGGCAATCAAATCATTCTCAGCCTGACACGGATGAGCCGCATCCGCGCAATCGACACGGATGCGATGACGCTGACCGCTGATGCGGGTGCGATCCTTCAGCATGTGCAGGATTATGCCGACGACCATGATGTGTTTTTCCCACTATCGCTTGCGGCAAAAGGCTCGGCGACCATTGGCGGCAATCTGTCGACCAATGCCGGCGGGGTTGGTGCCTTGGCGCATGGCGTTGCGCGCGATTTGTGCCTCGGCCTGGAAGTGGTTTTGGCCAATGGCGACGTGTTGGACGATTTGAACCGGCTGAAAAAGAACAATACGGGCTATGATCTGCGCAATCTTTTCATCGGTGCGGAAGGCACGCTCGGCATCATCACCGCGGCAGTGCTCAAGCTGGCGCCAAAGCCGAAAGCGCGCGCGACGGCTTTTGTCGGGCTCAATTCGCCCGATGATGCGCTGAAATTGTTGCGCTACGCGCAGGCCAAAGCAGGGCCGGCTTTGACAGCTTTTGAGATCATGCCGCGCTTCGGTGTGGCGATTACGGTCAAACACATGCCTTTGGTTCGTGATCCCCTTGAGGACGCGCACCCCTGGTATGTATTGCTTGAGATCTCGTCGCTAGAGGGGGCCGACCATGCCGACGGGCTGATGCAGCAGATTTTGGAAGAAGGTCTCGAAACCGGGCTGATCAAGGATGGCACGGTCGCTGCGAACGGCGCACAGCGGGACAGCCTGTGGGCGTTGCGCGAGGGCATGTCGGAAAGCCAGATCCCGGAAGGCGGTTCTCTCAAGCACGACATTTCAGTGCCGGTTAGCCAGCTTCCGCCATTCATGAAGGCGGCAGAGGCGCTCGTGCTTGAATGGGAACCTGCAGCGCGCATCTGCGCGTTCGGTCATCTTGGCGATGGTAATCTGCATTATAACATCTCGCAGCCCGTCGGCGCCGACAGGGCGGATTTCCTTTCAAGGGTTGGCGAGATTACGCCCCGGCTGCATGATTTGGTGATGAACTATGATGGCGCCGTCTCTGCCGAACATGGTATCGGCCAGATGAAGCGTGACGCCCTGACACGCTATAAGTCGCCTGTGGCGCTTGAAACGATGCGCGCAATCAAATCATCGCTTGATCCCAAAGGGATCATGAACCCCGGCAAAGTGCTGCCTGACCGGTAAGCCAGCAGGCCGTTCAACCGACGCGTCAAATGCGCGTCGGCTCAGCAAGCATTTGCTAACCAACTCAAACTCTTAACCCTGCCCGATAACGCCTTGTTGGTCTGACTTGGCTAGATCTAGCGCAGTGTACGACGCGTCCACAAGCGTCGGCGCAAGAACTGAGTGGGTATCATAGAGGCCAAAAGGTCCGGCGCGCTCAGGGTTGAAACAGGAAGTTATCAGATGAGCGCACATGTCCAGCCCGTTTGGGCGGGTAGTGAATTTCGACTGGACCCCAACCGGTTGCCGCAAAGCCTGTCTTATGCGGCGCGGGTTGATGGTGGTGAAGTAGACATTACCGTCACGGAGCGGGGTGCAACGCTAAAACGGCGTTTGGGCCTAAGTGGCCTGCCAATCAATATCGCCCTGCCCAACAATGCGTTTCGCGGCGTGGCGGCGCGTGCGGTGGAGACCGGCCCGGAGACGGCGATTGTCAGCCTGGAATTGCTGCATGAAGATGAAGATCTGTGTGTGCCGCTGCGCGTCGGTTATGATTTGGGCGCTATCGTCAAGGATTGGCAATTGTGGGCTGAAGTGCTGCGCCTGCCAATGATCATCATCGACAGCGATGGCGTTGCCCGCACGCTCGATGAGAGCGCCGCCAGAGTGATCACCGGCAAAAGTAATGCGCGTCGCCATCATGCGATGTTTGCCGATCGGCGCCCGCGTTTTCTGGCGCGTCGCCGGATGGGGCATCTGGGTGTACGTGTTATCGTTGAAGGCGACGAGATTATCGCCCGCGACTAAGCATTCAAATCAAAGCGCTGGCGAAAAGGGCCAGCGTGATGATGATACCGATCACACTATTGGACTTGAACAGACGCAGGCACTGATCTGCGTCTTCAATATCGAGCTGCATAATCTGGAACGCCATATGGCCGCCTGCAGCAATGAGTCCGACCCATGCCACTGACCCAACATCGGCGAGGAAAAACGCCACTGCCATGAGCGCCAAAACCAGCCCGTAGAGCGCAATCAAGGCGGTATGGGTCTTGTCGCCAAACAGACGGGCGGTCGATTTGATGCCGATTAGCGCATCATCTTCCTTGTCCTGATGCGCATAGATTGTGTCATAGCCAATGGTCCAGGCAACACAGGCAGAATAGAGTAGAATGGGCGCTGGCGCGAGTGCGCCGTAAAGGGCGGCCCATCCCATGAAGGCGCCCCATGAAAATGCCAGCCCCAGGAACAGCTGTGGCCAGTAGGTGACCCGTTTCATGAATGGATAGATCGCAACAGGCAACAACGAGCCCAAGCCCACAAGGATTGCGAAGAAGTTGAACTGGATCAGGACCAGGAAGCCGATAAGCGCTTGGATCACAAGAAAGATCGCCGCGCTCTTTTTTGAGATTTGCCCCGATGGCAATGGCCTGGACGCGGTGCGTTGCACCTTGGCGTCGATATCGGCGTCGACCAGATCATTGTAGGTGCAGCCTGCACCGCGCATCGCGATCGCGCCAATGGTGAACAAAAGCGCAAACCAGAGGGTTGCAACGCCCGGTGCCGGTGCGCCCGATGCCGCATAGGCAAGGCCCAGCGACCACAGGCATGGCCACAATAATAATTGCCAACCGATCGGCCGATCCCATCGCGCGATCTGCGCATAAGGCCAGAGCCAAGGCGGGAGCAGTCGATAGACCCATTGGTTGGAGGGTGCGTCGGCCACCCTGCCCTGCATTTGTGTCGATTGAACTTGCCGCGTCATGACCGCCAAGTCGCAATGATGGGGAAAAAGGTCAAGCAAACAAACTGTCACGGCGCCCCGACTTGACGCCAAGCGCCCGTCCCTGCCATCGCACTTTCAGCACCTATCGGAGTTGACCCATGAACATCCTGCTTATTGGTGGCGGCGGTCGCGAACATGCGCTGGCCTGGAAACTGCACCAATCACCGTCCCTATCACGGTTGTTCATCGCGCCTGGCAACCCGGGTACAGCCAAACTCGGTACCAATACGGTGATTGATCTTGATGACCATCAGGCGGTGATCAGCTTTTGCCATCTCCAGGCGATTGATCTGGTTGTTGTCGGACCCGAAGCGCCGCTTGTCGATGGCCTCGCCGATAGTCTGGGAAGCGCCGGGATCGCCGTCTTTGGACCATCCGCGCAGGCCGCCCAATTGGAGGGATCGAAGAGTTTTACGAAGGATTTGTGCGCTCAATACGCCATTCCAACGGCCGCCTATGGGCGGTTCGATAATGCCGAAGATGCCCACCATTACGTGAATCATATGGGTGCGCCGATTGTCGTTAAAGCCGATGGTCTGGCAGCGGGCAAAGGCGTCACGGTCGCCATGACGGCCGAGGAAGCATTGGCCGCGATTGATGATTGCTTTGACGGCGCCTTTGGAGAAGCGGGCGCCTCGGTCGTGATCGAAGCGTTTTTGCAGGGCGAGGAGGTTAGTTTCTTTTGCATTTGCGATGGCAAAACCGCCCTGCCGCTGACCTCAGCCCAAGATCACAAGCGGGTTGGCGATGGCGACACCGGTCCCAATACGGGTGGCATGGGAGCCTATTCGCCGGCGCCGCTCTTCACGGCAGATATGCAGGCCGACGTGATGGCGCGGATCATCGAGCCGACGATGCGCGCGATGGAAGAAATGGGCGCCCCGTTCAAGGGCATCTTGTATGCCGGCCTGATGGTGACCGATCAGGGGCCGCAACTGATTGAATATAATGTGCGGTTTGGCGACCCGGAATGCCAGGTTTTGATGCCGCGCTTGCAAGGCGATCTGGCAGCGCTATTGATGGCCGCCGCCACGGGCACGCTTGCCGGGCAATCAACGCATTGGACCGATGATTTTGCGCTCACGGTCGTTTTGTGCGCGAAAGGCTATCCGGCATCGCCGGAAAAGGGATCAATTATCGGGCCGCTTGATGGTCTTTCCAATGTGCTGATCTTCCATGCGGGTACCGCCCTGAAAGATGGCGCGCTGATTGCCAATGGTGGCCGGGTTCTCAATGTCGTGGGCACCGGCCCGACGGTGCGCGATGCGCAAAGCCATGCCTATGCCTTGGCCGAGAAAGTCGACTGGCCAGACGGGTTTTACCGAAAAGACATTGGCTGGCGGGCTGTCAAATAGCCGCCAGGCCATTGATCAGCGCTTCGGCCTGTGGGGTGAAACTCGCGCGATCCTGATGATGAAGGATGATGGGCGGGCCTATCGACAGCCGTTGCCGATTGCCCTTTTGGCCGGTGACGAGAATGCGAATGGCCGCCTCATCCGCACGCGGC
>JBCCRB010000120.1:0-7342 GCA_039208465.1 Pseudomonadota bacterium | reverse complement strand
GGTACTTGTATATTTCATCTTCGAGCGTTGCCTGTGACGGATAGGGGAGGTCGCCCTTGCGGCGCGCAGCGACAAACCCATCCATGAGCGCGGCAAGCAAGCCTTCTTTGCCGCCGAAATACCGACTGATCAGCGACAGGTTTGCCTGTGCCGCATCGGCTATTTCACGCAGGCCCGCTGCATCATAACCGCGCTGGGTAAAAATCTTGCGGGCAGCTTCCAGGATCCTGGCCTCGGTTGCGGCCCTGTCTTTTACCTGCGCGGCGTTTTTCTTTTTCTGATCTGTCATATCCATGTGAACAGTTGTTTACATGATCGTTTAATTGCCGTAAAGAAAACGAGTGTTTACATAGGAAAAGTCAGGGGAGCCCGCGCATGACCGGTCTTAAGCGTGCCGCCATAGTTGAGGCCATAACGCTTCTTGCGTTGTTCGGTGCGGCGATGCCTCTGAAACATCTGGCGGCTGTCCCGCAGGCCGTTTCTGTCATGGGGCCGATCCATGGGCTCGCCTTCATGGTCTTTGTCTGGTTCGTTATCCGGTCCTGGGCAGAGGGCCTGATCGACTGGACCGGTGCCCTGCGCCTTTTCATCGGGGCATTCATACCCTTCGGCGGTTTCGTCAATGAGCGCTGGTTGCGCCGCCAATCAGAGGCAATGTGATGCTCTATGAACTGACCAAAGCTGCGCACCTTATTTCACTTTTCGTCTGGATCGGCGGCATGGTGGCCGTTGCGCTCGCGCTGAAATACCATGCCGAAGCGCACATGGTGCCGTTGAAGGCCTATGATCGCGCGGTCACGACCCCTGCAATGATCTTGGCGCTTTTGTTCGGCATTTTGCTGGGCGTGCAGGGCGGTTGGTTTTCTACCGTCTGGCTCGGCATCAAAATCGTGGCTGTTCTGGTTTTTGCCGGCCTGCATGGCGCACTCGTCGGCAGGCTGCGGCGTGCGATCGCCGACAGGCCGCATGAACCTGCCCAAGGCGGGCGCGGATTTCTGCTCGCTGGCCTCGCACTGCTGACGCTGATCGTTCTTCTTGTAACGACCAAACCGTAGCGCCAGGCAATCGTCGGGCGCCAACCGCCACTTAAAGGCAATGCGAGCGATGCTCCTCGGGTACTGGCTGGTTTTCCGATCGCGTCTTAAGGGTTTGACGCCGCTGTAAAAGGGGTGGGTCGGGGCCGGCACGGTTGCCCGACTTTTTCGAAAGCGCCGCGACCAAGGTGGCCCCTGGTCAGCTCAATCCCACATCCTCGCGTGCTTTTGCTACGAGGTTGCGTGCCATATCCATATCATGGGCGTTTGGGTTGGGGCTCAGCATCGGCCAGCCGCCGTCACGGGTGCCCGGATCCCGATAGAGGACACTGGATTGACTGAAATATGCCCCGCTATGCTTGGGCGCGTCGTCCGACAGCAGAACATGCAACGAGGTTTGGGCAGAATCCTCGTTGGTGTCACTGGTGTTGAAGGCTTTGAAGATGGGTCGTGCGACGCTCATAAGCCCCTTGATCAGCGCGTTCCCGCCACTGCCGAAGTTCGATCGTGCCCAACCAGGGTGGATTGACGCGGTCGTGACATTTGTACCCTGCAAACGCTCCGCCAGTTCCTTTGCGTAAAGAACGACCGCCAGCTTAGCCTCACCATAGGCCGCCAAATTGTTGAACTGACGGTTCTGGAAATTCATGTCGTCCAGGTGGATCGCCGGACGGTTCTTCGGATTGCCGGCATGCACCACCGACGACAGGATGCCGATGCGCGACGGGGCACTGGCTTTCAGCGTATCCAGCAGCAATTCAGTCATCAGGAAGTGACCGTAGAAGCTCGCGGCCATCGTCAGTTCGAACCCATCTTTGGTGAGCGTGACCTCATTGACCATGTTGACCATGCCGGCATTGCACATCAGGCCATCTAATTTGTCGTGCTTGGACAGAAATGCATCGACGAAACTGCGGACCGAGGATAGATCGGCCAGATCACATTGCATGACCTCCCAACTGCCTTTCAGTCCGCTAAATGATGCTGCGGCTTCCTTGCCGGCGGAAATCCTGCGGCAGGCCATGACAACGTGCGCGCCTTGCTTGACCAATTGGCGTGTGGTTTCCAGCCCGACGCCAGAATTTGCCCCCGTTACGATGTAGGTCTTGCCGGTGATATCCTTGGCGAGGGTATCGGCGTCCAAGCGGTGAATTTTTCTGGCCATGTCAGGCTCCGTTGCTGGTGTTTTGCTGACTTGGTTATGGATCGATGCTCTTTTGAAAATAATGACGGTTCGCGCCAATGTTTATGCAAATGATGCCAAAACTCTATTGAACAGCCCTTCCGCGTGCCTCGGCAGGTGTCATGCCCGTCCAGCCTTGGAAGGCGCGGTAGAACGAGTTCGGGTCTTGGTAGGCCAACAGGTAAGAGATTTCCTCAACACTCATATCGCCTTTGCTCAAATATCGGATCGCCAATTCCGATCGGGTGGCATCCAGCACGGATTGATAGGGGTCACCTTCGTCGCTCAATTTGCGTTGGAGGCTGCGCTTGGACATGCCCAGGCGTTTGCTGACCGCATCCGCCGAAGCGTCGCCGGCGGGTAGCATGTCGATCAGAACAGCTCTGACACGCTCGGCTACGGTCATCGTTGCATTGCGTTCCGCCATCTGGCGTTTCAGGTCGATTTCCAACCACCGCCAAAACTCGCCATTTTCAGATATTAGGGGACGTTCGGCATCAGCAAGACTGAGCGTGATACGCGCTACGTCTGAAGGCATAGGCATCACGCCAAAGTAGGCCGCAAAATCATCCGTCAGTTTGACACCTTGCGGCATGGCAATTGCCAAAGGCACAATGTGATGCCCGGTGCACCGACGGGCACTTTCAACGAAGTAAACCAGCTCTAATGCCGACGTCGAGGCTGGTATCGGAGCGTCTTCATCGGTGGATCCGATGGCGATCTCAACTGTGCTGCGAACGCGCTTTACCTCCAGTTTGATCGGGCCGACCAAGGGCTTGAACAAAGCAAGGCGTGTCAGCCCGATTTCGGTGTTCGGGCTTGAAGAAAATGCCAGCATTGCCGGTATGAACGGACTGCCGGCAAATCTCCGCACAGCTTCCAGGGCCAAGCTTGGGTCACCGACTTCGTCGAAGACGGCATCCCACAGCGCGAAATACTCAAGTGCGGTCATACCCTTGATGTCGTTGCGCAAAAAATCCGGAGACAAACCTGCCCGTCGCGCAATCCGCTCCGCGTCCAGCTCCAAAAACGTGGTGATCAGCAGCATCGATTTGGCGATAGGGTAGCGTTTTAGGTTGGCCAATTCGACCTCCTGGGTTTCCACCTGTCCCGTTTAAGGTGATCAGGTGCGCGCGCCTAGCCGGCTTCGCAGTGTTTGGCGTGATATGTATAGGATTTGGCGCCTTGTGTAAGTGATGGTGTTGTGTGCGATTGATCGATGAGGCCGATGGCGGTTTTGTCCGCGTTGTTGCCGTTCTTCGCCCAGATGGGGCATAGCATCCACGCTGGTGCACGCGGCGCTTGTCTTTCGCCAGCACCATGGCACAGTCATGGGTGAAAGGAGTTTCCATGAGTATCGCCGTCAAACCCTGGACCGAAACCGCCCCGCATCTCGTCAATGTTGCCACCGGGCGCAAGCCGGCTGATCTGGTCGTGCGCAATGGGCGCTGGGTCAATGTGCATTCCGGTGAGATTATTGCGGGCACGGATCTGGCGATCGTGGAAGGCAGGTTTGCCTATTGCGGGCCAGACGCGACCCATTGCATCGGCGAGACGACGAACGTGGTCGACGCGGCGGGGCGCTATCTCGTGCCGGGCTTGTGCGACGGGCATATGCATGTGGAAAGCGGCATGGTGACGGTGACCGAGTTTTGCCGCGCAGTCATTCCGCATGGCACGACCTCGATGTTCATCGACCCGCACGAGATTGCCAATGTACTCGGGCTGGAAGGGGTCCGGCTGATGCATGATGAGGCGATGGCGATGCCGGTCAATGTGTTTGTGCAGATGCCGTCCTGTGTGCCATCGGCGCCGGGCCTGGAACATGCCGGCGCCTCGCTCGGGCCGCAGGAAATCGCCGAGGCGATGGCCTGGCCCAACATTATCGGGCTGGGCGAGGTGATGAATTTTCCCGGCGTTGCGGCCAATGACCAGACCATGGTTGGCGCGATTGCGGCGACCGTTGAGGCCGGCAAGACGGTGGGCGGGCATTATGCATCGCCCGATCTTGGCCTGCCGTTCCATGGTTATGTGGCCGGCGGGCCGGAAGATGATCATGAGGGCACGCGGGCCGAAGATGCTATTGCGCGCGTGCGCCAGGGCATGAAGGCGATGCTGCGGCTTGGCTCGGCCTGGTATGATGTGGCCGAACAGATCAAGGCGGTGACCGAAGCGGGGCTCGATCCGCGCAATTTCATTCTGTGCACCGATGACTGCCATTCCGGCACGCTGGTCAATGACGGGCATATGAACCGCGTGGTGCGCCATGCCATTGCGCAGGGTCTGAAGCCGGTCACCGCAATCCAGATGGCGACGATCAACACGGCGCAGCATTTCCGCCTCGAACGGGAATTGGGCTCGATCGCGCCGGGCCGTCGGGCGGACTTTTTGCTGGTCTCTGATCTGGCCGAGCTAACAATCGACAGCGTCTATGCGCGCGGTGTGAAGCTGGCCGATGCGGGCGCGCTGACCGCTGACATCCCCGCTTATGCCTATCCGCCCAGAGCGCGCGACACGGTCAAGCTCGGCAAGGCGCTTGCGGCAGATGATTTTTTGATCAAAGCGCCGGCGGGTGCCGCGTCAGTCAATGCACGGGTGATCGGCGTGGTGGAAAACCAGGCGCCGACCAAGGCGCTCGAAAAGCCGCTGACGGTTGCGGATGGGATTGTCCAGATGGATCGTGCGCAGGACGTCTGCCAGATCGCGCTGGTGGAGCGTCACCGTGCGACCGGTGTTGTGAGCAACGCGTTCGTGTCCGGGTTCGGCTATAATAAGGATTGCGCGATGGCATCAACTGTGGCGCATGACAGCCATCATATGATCGTGGTCGGCACAAACCATGCCGACATGGCGCAGGCAGCCAACCGGCTTGGCGAGATTGGCGGCGGGGTGGTGATGATCTCGAAGGGCAAGGAATTGGCGCTCGTTGAAATGCCGATCGCCGGCCTGATGAGCGAAGAGCGCGCCGAGATCGTGGCGGCCAAGGCTGAGCGGCTCAACGCAGCGATGCGCGAGATGGGCTGCACGCTCAACAATGCTTACATGCAGCATTCGCTGCTGGCTTTGGTGGTGATCCCGGAATTGCGGATTTCCGATGTCGGGCTTGTGGATGTGCGCACGTTTGAGAAGGTGGACGTCTTCGTTTAGTTGCCCTTGGCTTGGTCAATGTAAGCACGCATCCGGTCGCTCGCCATTTCGGTTTTTTCGCCCTGCGGGTCGTAGAGGTTCTTGAAGTTGAAGGCGGCTTGTGTCGGGCCTTCATCGTGCAGTTGCTGGTGTTTGGCCACCGCTTCGCGCCAGGTTGGGCGCTTGTCATCGGATGCCCACCAGACGGCATAGGGCGGCCAAGTGGGTTCATCGAACCATTCGCGCGCCCGCTTGAGCGCCTCGGCATGCAAGCCGTGATAGGCAAAGGCTATTGCCGCTTCCGGGCATTCCCACAAGGAGAGCGTGGAGGGTGAGTGTTCGCCCTGTGGGCCGTGATAGAACGCGGGATAGGTGGGCACGCCCCAGCTGCGCCGACCGGGTTCGCCCAAATAGCCGGACCGCCCGATCAGGCCGGGGGCGCGGTCAAGGATCGGCCAGATTTTGTCGTCCAGCGCGTGGAAGCCATCATTGGCCGGGTCGTCGCTTGGTTTTCGAAACACACCGAATGTGTAGAGCGCAAAGCGGGCCATGGCGGTTCAGTCTCTCCAGAAGGCGGGACTGAGCAGCACCAACACCGTGAACAATTCCAGACGCCCGAGCAACATGCCGAAACTCAAAATCCATTTGGCGCTTTCCGCAAGGCCGCCGAAATTGCCCGCGGGGCCGATCTCGGGGCCAAGGCCAGGGCCGACATTCGACAGCGCCGTCAGCGAGCCGGACACCGATGTGATGAAGTCAGCGCCAGTCATCGCCAGAAGCACGGTGCCGAGGCCCCAAAGCGCAAAGAAGGTGCCGAAGAACATCAGCGTGACATATTGCACCTGGTCGGGCACCGAGATGGCGCCAGAGCGCACGGTGCGGATCGCGTGTGGATAGATGAAGTTTTCAAGGCTGCGCTTGATGATGCCGAACAACACAATCCAGCGGGCCGCCTTGATGCCGCCGGTGGTTGAGCCGGCACAGCCACCCAGCGACGTCGCAAGCAGCAACAATGCAATCGCAAAGGTTGAATCCCACATCATGTAATCATCAACCGAATAGCCGGTTGTGGTGACGATGGAGACGACCGAGAAGACGGCTTTTGTGAAGCCCTCGTTGAAGTCGATCGTGTCTGACACGTGCAGCTGAATGACCAGCAGGAGCGACAGGCCGATCGTATAACCCAGCATGATCGCCACCTGATTGTCGCGGAACGTGTCGAAGCGCGAGCGCAGCGCCAGGACGATCAGCGCGGTAAAGGGCAAGGCCGCGATCAGCATGAAGATGATGGCGATCCAGTGGATCGTCGGATTTTCAAAAAAGCCCATGGAGCGGTCATGGGTGGAAAAACCGCCGGACGCCATGGTCGTCATGGCGTGGTTGATGGCATCAAAACCGCTCATGCCGGCATAAGCGTAAAGGACGGCGCACAGGATTGTCAGTGCCGCATAAATACCGACCACAGATGTGGCGTAGGTGGAAAAGCGGGCAAAGGGCCGGTCATAACGATCCGACGATTCGATCTTGAAGAAAGACGAGCCACCGATACGCAGAAACGGCAGGATGAACAGGCCCAGGACAATCACACCCAAGCCGCCAATCCATTGCAGCATCGAACGCCACAACAGGATGCCGGGCGGCATGACATCAAGGCCCGACAGGACGGTCGATCCTGATGCAGTGGCGCCCGACACGGCTTCGAAGAAAGCATCGGCCAGCGAAATATCAAGTTCGGAGAAATAAAAGGGCAGCATGGCGGCGACCGAAAAGGTCAGCCAAAGCATGTTGACCAGCAGGAATGTAAAACGTGTCGAGACGACAGGCGGGCCGGATGTGCGGGTTGCGACGGCGAGCAGCGCCGAGGTGGCGCCGACAAGCGCGGACGACAGGGCAAATACCTGCCAATCGGGGTTGGCAAACACCAAATCCACGATCGCCGGGATCAGCATGGTGAGCCCCAGGGTGGTTAGCAGAATGCCGTTGATGAAGAGTACGAGCC
>JBCCRB010000119.1:0-7353 GCA_039208465.1 Pseudomonadota bacterium | reverse complement strand
CCGCAGTATTTGTATTGCTTTGGTCAACCGGTTGGCTTGTTGCCACATACTCAAATCCCTATGCCGACCCGCTTACCTTTCTGCTGCTCCGGTTTGTGCTTTCGATCGCAGTCTTCGGCGCGATAACCTTCATGCTAGGCGTGCGTTGGGAGATGCCAAGATCGGTAGCCGTTCACGCGGTGCTTTCGGGCCTGTTCCTGCACACACTGTATCTGGGCGGCGTCTGGTGGGCCATCGATCGCGGTGTTCCCACATCCATGTCCGGCCTGCTCGCGGCCCTGCAGCCACTCCTGACAGCGTTGCTTGCCTATTGGACCCTCGGGGAGCGCTTGACCGGCCGCCAGCGATTGGGGCTTGGCCTCGGATTTGTCGGCCTCTTGTTAGCGATCACGCCACAATTGCTGGATTTGCGTGGCCAGCAACTGGCGGCCGCCCTTCTCCCCCTTTCAGTCAATGCGCTTGCCATGCTCGCCGTAACAATTGGTACGGTTTACCAGAAACGGGTATTTCACGGCGCTAATCTGTTTCAGGTCGCAACATTGCAATTTGTCGGCGCCGCGCTGTTCATGGTGCCCGCCGTGTTGCTGCTTGAGCCGCAGATGCGCCTGGAATTTGCGCCCGAGACGGTCATAGCCATGCTCTGGTCCGTGTTTGGCCTGTCCCTTGGCGCTGTCTCGCTCCTGCTCCTGCTGATAAATCGAGGTCAGGTGTCGCGCGCTGCTTCGCTGATCTATCTGATCCCGCCCACGGTCGCCATCGAAGCCTGGCTCCTTTTTGGAGAACAATTGACGGGGTTTTTCATCGCCGGCACGATAGTCGTGGTGTTTGGTGTCTGGCTGGTCAACAAGGCCAAAACGCCCAAAAACTAGGCATCAGACTGGTGCAGCGCGGCAACAGTTGCCAACGCGATGCATCAATTTGGGCGAAACTTGCTTGAGCGCTTTCTTTTGTTACCGTACGCAATTGCGGGATTGGGTAATGGGTATGCGCGAAATTGTACTGAACCGGCGAGCATTCGTCACCTTAGCAGCATCCAGCGTTGTATTGGCAGGCTGCACGACACTGGAAACCGAAGACGAGAGCGGGGAAGCCAGTGTTGACCAGATCATTCTCGTACGGGGGCTGGCCAACATCTTCTCCACCGGATTGGATCGGCTCGGCGACCGGCTCGAAGACCAGGGGTTGAAACCAACCGTCGTTGGACTTGGCAGCCCATCAAGTCGGGCACGCACAATAGCAGCAAAAACCCGAAACAACTCCCGGCGCGGCGCAGTCGTTCTTGTCGGGCACTCCTACGGTGCCGACGAGGCGATCAGAATTGCCAACTCGCTTGACGATGAGGGCGTGAAGGTGGACTTGTTGCTGACTTTTGATCCGACAATTTCCGGTCCGGTTTCCAAAAATGTGCGCCACGCGATCAATTACCACACGACATCAGCGGGCATGTGGGGTCCGATCAAGGCCGGCGATGGGTTCAATGGACGCCTCAACAACGTCAACGTTGGCGAAGAAAGCGATGACAACGACCGCATCAACCACTTCAATGTCGAAAAGGCAGAGACACTTCACGAGCGCGCCGTCCGTGAGATCAAACGGGTCGTGGCTTAAAGCCAACAAGCGACACTTAATAGATGCCTGGAATGAGCCGCTTGGTGCTTTTTGAATAGGCCTCGTAATTGGCGCCAAATGCGTCCCGCATCATTGCTTCTTCACGGCCATGGCGCAGCACATAGAGAAGCAGGACGGCCACAAACCCCGTAACAGCGGCAAAATTATTGGCCAACAGGAATGCTTGTGCCAGGCCCCACAAGAAAAAAGCCGCATACATCGGGTGGCGCACATGGCGGTAAACGCCATTGGTCACCAATTGGTGGCCTTCACGCAACTCCAGTGAGACAGACCAGTTTTTGCCTAAATCCTTGTGGCTACGCCAAAACAGCCACAAAAATGACCCCGCGCACACAATGCCGAGCAGCACCCGTAGCGGCGAAAGCATCGTGTCAAAGCCAGAAAAAATGTCGGTCAGGCGCCAGATCAACGGCACGATCAGAAGACCGATGACGCATAGCCCCAATAGCGAGATATCCAACACATCGCGGCGGTCCTGCCGTGTGCGCTGCTTGCGCGCTTTGCGCATCGCCGGATAGCGAAAGGCCGCAAAAGCAAGGATCATCAAGCCCCATATGAGAAAACCCAAGCTCACCATCACGAGATACCAACCTGTTTTTTGCTGACAACACCAACGGCTTCACGCTCAAACTCGAAACGGTCCGCGAGGCTCAGCGCACCAAAACAAATAATTGGAAAATCATAGAAATAGCGCTGCGTATTGCCGGAGATGAATTGGTAGTGGACACGCAAAAGGTTGAACTGGATCTGCCGGTAAAATGGCCGATCAAGCATGTGGCTCATTCGCACTTGCTGAAAGGCCGGAAAGGGCGCGGCGCGGCTTTTTTCCACGCCCATCAGCGCAAAGGGATCGCACCGGTAGAAATTGATCAAATCGGTCAAGGACTGATATTCAAACCAGTGCACATGCGCGTTGGCCTCCAGTTCAGCGATTGCATCGGCGTACCAGCGCGCTGCCGGATGCAAGCCGATTTTCAAAGAAGTCGAACCGACAGTCATAATCGTAAATTTTGGCTCCACGTCCCTCGCCCGGCAGGCCCTTGCAGCGCTGGCCGCTACATCGAGAATGATCGCACCACCGGTTGAATGACCAACCAACAGAATTTCATCAACATCATGATCGGCCTGAAGTTGCGCGACATAGGCGCCCCACGCGTCCAACTGTTTACGAACCAACGGCCGACGCTGGCGAATATAGTCGGCTGAAAAAGACCAAAGATCCATCAAATGCAAAAGGAAGTAACGGCGGTTAAGAAAGAAAAGCAGCAAAATCGTTGCAGCCATGCCGCCGACCAAACCCATAACGACAACAAGCTGGCCGGCAAGCCGGCCAACGATCCAACCCGCCAGAACACTGAGCAAAACGGCGCTGAACGGATAAAGAAAATACAGCGCAAACCGCCAGTTGGTGGCAAAGAAACGGAACCCCGTGCCACTGACCATGTAATCGGCAAAGCTCCTCAAATAGTGGCCGAGGCGCACCATCGCGGACCGCTGATTATCGGCTTGCACCCAGCCGTCAATATCGAGGAAGTGGAAATCCGTCTCGCAGGACACGCCGGATGGATCCCGCAAATAATAGGCGCAGCTAGCGACCCGTTCGCCATCAAGGTAACGCACGTGCCCCGCCTCAATATGCGTGTCCCAGGTTTTCGCTGAGACCGCCGCTTGTTTGTTGAGGCGCCGGAAAAACGCTTCATGCGATTTGCGCTCATAGCCCCCCACGAAGACAATGATGCGCGAACGAACCACCCGCAACTTATACACACTCCATCCGCTCCTCTTCGCTTTATGGACCTTCGCGGGCCGGTGCAATAAGAGCGTGTCGAGATTCGACAAATAAGCAGACAATAGCGTTAAGCCCATGCAAGACCGGAAACTCATTTCAATTGACGATATTCCCGCCGCGATCGGCCAGGAAGTTGGTGTTTCCGGCTGGCGCACCGTCACCCAGGAGATGATCAACGCTTTTGCCGAAGCCACCGATGACCATCAATGGATTCACCTCGACGCCGAACGCGCCGCGCGTGAAACCCCTTTTGGCGGCACAATCGCGCATGGCTTTCTGACATTGTCGCTTCTGTCGACGCTTGCCTATGAGGCCTTGCCAGAGATTGATGGGGCAACAATGGGCATGAATTACGGTTTTGAGCAGATACGCTTCACCGCCCCGGTAAAAACCGGCGCCCGTGTGCGCGCCGTCTTCAAACTGATTGACGCGCAAATCCGCAAATCAGGCCGGGTCCTGTCGACCTATGAAGTAAAGCTGGAAGTTGAAAACACGGTCAAACCGGCGCTGACCGCCAATTGGATCATCATGTCCGTTGTCGAACGCGGTTAAGCGCCAGCGCGGCCTGCCGTCTCCAGATGGGTAAACACATAATCTGAAAAGGACCGCCAAACCTCGATCCGGTATCGGTCTTCGCGTTCACGGTACAAAAGCACTTCAGCCTTTCCAAACACAGTGCGTGCACACGCGCCCACCGGAAAAGCCTGCGCGGACAAATCGCGCGGACATCCCGCATTGATGACATCGCGCGCTGACAGCCCCTCCACGACAATACCAGTGTTTCGGTGCGAAATATCAACAGCACTGCATGCGACCGTGAGACCATCAAGATCGGTCGCCGGGTTTACTTTTTCGTCGAGGATGAACCACTCATCCGGCCCCAGCCAAAGCGCGACACGTCCACCCTTGCTGACCGATTGGTTTGGTGCGACCGGCAACTTTAAGCCAAGCGCCTTGCTGAGCGCGGCCACATCTTTTTCATTGCACCGCAGATTGGTGCGAAAGGCAGAAGGCGCCGGGGTGATCGTCACCCCACTGGCGGCAAAGGCCCGTTCATCCAACGGGTGGGCCCGTTCCATCACAGCTGCCTTACCCATTTTGCTTTGCTCCTTCACGGTCATAGAAAACCGGATCACATACTTCCACTTCGATGAAGCCATCATCGGCCGCGGATGCAAAAAGCCGATCGCCCATGCGGTCAAATCCGCCTTCCAACAAGGCCATCGCTATCGGCGCAGAACAGTTTTCTGACCAGTAAGACGATGAAACCCAGCCAATTATCCCGTGAGGAGGGCCTTTCGCAGGCGATTCGACGAGCTGCGCGCCCTCTTCCAAGACTTTTGTTCCGTCAACGCTTTTAAGGCCAATCAGTTGCCGACGGCCCGGCGCCACCAAATCGGGGCGCATCAGGCCACGTATGCCGACAAAATCTTCCTTCTTCTTGCCAACCGCCCAGCTTAACCCGGCATCGTGCGGCGTCACCGTTCCATCCGTGTCCTGACCAACGATGATGTAGCCTTTCTCGGCCCGCAAAACGTGCATGGTTTCGGTGCCATAAGCGCACCCGCCAGCGGCGTGAACATCGGCCATCAGAATATCCCAGACCTGACGCCCATAATCGGCAGGCACATTGATCTCAAAACCGTCCTCACCAGCAAAAGACATGCGGAACAGGCGTGTCTCAACCCCACAAACATGCCCTTCCCGTACACTCATGAACGGCAGCGCCTCGCGATCAAGATCAATGCCTTCGATATACCGGGAAAGAATTTCCTGCGCCTTCGGCCCCTGCAGCGCGATCACCGCCCATTGCTCGGAAGTCGACGTCAGCCACACATTCAGATGCGGAAACTCGGTCTGCAGATAGTCTTCCATGTGCTGTAGCACGCGCGGCGCACCGCCCGTCGTGGTTGTCACGTGAAAGCGGTCTTCGGCAAGCCGACCCACCACACCATCATCATAGATAAAGCCATCCTCGCGACACATGATGCCATAGCGAAGCCGCCCGACACCAAGCTTCATGAACGGGTTGGTGTACATCAGGTTCAAAAACTGCGCCGCATCCGGTCCGACCACTTCAATCTTGCCGAGCGTTGAGGCATCAAACATACCGACGCTCCCACGCACGGTACGGCATTCACGATTGACCGCGGCATGCATGTCCTCCCCGGCGTGCGGATAATACCAGGGCCGTTTCCACTGCCCGACATCCTCAAACACCGCACCGGCTTCCACATGGCTCTCATGCATCGCGGTGCAGCGTGTGGGGTCAAACAGCGGGCCGCGCGCATGGCCGACAAGCGTGCCAAACGTAACCGGCGTATAAGGCGAACGAAACGTCGTCAGCCCAACCTGCGGAATCGGCTTGTCCAATTGCTCGGCAGCGATCGCCAGACCATGCATGTTCGACAATTTGCCTTGATCGGTTGCCATGCCGTTCGTCGTGAACCGTTTGACATGCTCAATGGAATGCATGCCCTCCTGGACGGCGAGGCGAATATCCTTGGCCGTGACGTCATTTTGAAAATCGACAAAGGCTTTGACAACCTTGCCCTTCTGCGTCCAGGCAACGCCCAGATGATTGCCGTCCCAGGAACCGCTCGAGACGATGTCGGGAACCGGCGCCTTTTTCTTGCGCCCCCCGCGTGCCGGCTTCTGCTTGATGCTCTTTGCAGCCGCCTTACCGGCTTCAAGCCCCTGCGTTATCGTTTCCGAGAGGCTTGCAGCGCCATTGCATGCGCCGATGCTCGCGCAATTCTGCGTATAAACATCAGGCACGAAAACCCGCTTTGCATCATCGAACCGCAATTTGCCGCGCGATTGCGAGAACAGATGCACCGACGGGGTCCAACCCGAGGACATGATAATGCTGTCGACGGGAATGACTTGGGTCGACCCGGACCCGTCGAGCCGCTCCACGCTCATCGAAGAAACGCGCAGCTTGCCACCGGCCACCGTGACTGTGCTGCCGGTGCGCACATCGATCCCGAGTTCACGTGCCTTATCCACAAGAGCCGCGCTAACCTCGTCGCGAATATCGACAATGGCCGCGATTTCGGCCCCGGCCCGCTTTAAATCGAACGCTGTTTCATAGGCACTGTCATTGGCCGTGTAGACACCGACAAGCTGGCCGACCAGCACGCCATAATGGTTCAGATATTTGCGCGCCGCCGAAGCCAGCAAAATGCCGGGCCGGTCATTATTGGCAAACACCATATGACGCTCGATCGCACCGGTCGCCAGGATGACGTGTTTGGCCCGCACTTGCCATAAACGCTCACGCACGCCGGACGGATCTGGCAAATGCTCATTGACCCGCTCTGAAAGGCCAATCATGTTCTGCGCATAATAGCCGAACACGGTGGTGCGCGGCAGCACACGCACATTGCCCATCGCGCGCAACCTCGCAATCATCTCCTGCGCCCATTGATAGCCATCCACCTGGTCGATTTGCACATCGGTTTCAAAGTGCAGCGCACCGCCAAAATCCGGTTGCTCATCGGCAATAATCACCTCAGCTCCCATCTCGGCAGCCGCCAAAGCGGCGCTCAAACCGGCCGCGCCACCACCACAAACCAACACATCGCAATGCGCAAAGCGTGACGCGTAGTGATCAGGATCCGGTTCGCTCGGCGCAACGCCAAGCCCGGCGGCATGGCGAATGAAGGGCTCATAAACCTTCTCCCAGGCTTTGCCCGGCCACATGAAGGTCTTGTAGTAGAACCCAGCGGCAAAAAACGGCGAGGCCACATCATTGACCTCGCCAACATCAAAGGCGAGCGAGGGCCAGCGATTTTGCGATTTTGCCGTCAGCCCGTCATAGAGCTCCTGAACGGTCGCCCGCACATTGGGCACATGGCGCGCGCTATCGCGGGTAATGCCGACCAGCGCGTTGGGCTCTTCCGGTCCGGCTGATACGATGCCACGTGGCCGGT
>JBCCRB010000118.1:0-7420 GCA_039208465.1 Pseudomonadota bacterium | reverse complement strand
CGACGGTCTTTGATTGTTTGCGGCTCGGGTCAGACGAGGATGGCGGTTTTGAGAAGGGCGAGATGCGCTCCATGTCGATCGCGATCCAGGCAGCGCAGGAAGAGGGGCGTTTGCGGGCAGAGCACCGCATTCATTTGCGGTGTGAAGTCTCGGCGGCTGACGTGCTTGACCACTTCAGGGAATTTGAAAGCGATCACAATGTCGGCCTGGTATCGCTGATGGACCACGCGCCCGGCCAGCGCCAGTTTCAGACGATGGATCAGTACGAACTCTACTATAAAACCAAGCGCGGGCTGAGCGATGAACAGTTTGCCGAGTTCGTCAAACGACGTCAGGCGCAATCTGCTGAATATTCCGACAAGCACCGACGTGCGCTGGCCGAACAATGCCATGCCCGCGAGATCGCGATGGCAAGCCATGACGATGCCACGCTCGATCATGTGGAGGAGAGCAAGGGCTTTGGGGTGACGGTTGCCGAGTTCCCGACGACGATTGACGCTGCCGCGGCCTCGCACGAGGCGGGCATGGGCGTTTTGATGGGGGCGCCAAACGTCGTGCGCGGCCGCTCGCATTCGGGCAACATCGCCGCGCGTACGCTGGCGGAAGCTGATGTTCTGGATGTTTTGTCGTCTGACTATGTGCCCTTCAGCCTGATCCATGCGCCTTTCATTCTCGCGGACACGGTTGAGCATTTTGACCTGCCCAAGGCGATTGGCCTGGTCACCTCCAATCCGGCGCGGACCGTCGGCCTGCATGATCGTGGTCGGCTTGAGGCGGGCTTACGGGCCGACGTTGTACGGGTTCGCCGTCAACCCAATGATGTGCCGGTTGTTGGCGCGGTGTGGCGTGAAGGCCGACGCGTGGCGTGATGAACTGAAGCGATGATTGGGGCATCGATGAATTCAGGTGGTGTGCTTTTTGTGGTCACGGGCCCATCGGGGTCCGGCAAGGACAGTCTGATCAACTGGCTAAGGCCGCATTTTGCTTCTGACCCGGCAATGGTTTTTGTCCGCCGTGCGATCACCCGCCACGATGGCGGCAATGAGGAGCATGAATGTGTTTCGACCGATGTCTTTGAGGCACGAAAAGCGGCTGGCGCCTATGCGGTGACCTGGGACGCGCATGGCCTGAGCTATGGCATCCCGTCAGAGGTTTTGAGCCACACACGATCCGGCGGGCATGCAATCATGAACGGCTCGCGGCGCGCACTGCCGGCAATCGCTGAGGTTTTTGCCGACCTTCAAGTCATCAATCTGCAAGTGACCCCGGATGTGCTGGCAGCACGGTTGAAGCAAAGAGGGCGTGAAAGCGGGGAGGAGATTTCCACGCGGCTGGCGCGTAAGGCCGGCGCGATCCCGACCTGCATCATGGTCACCGAACTCGACAATAGCGGCGCGCTAGACGATGCCGGTCATGCCGCGCTCGACATCGTCGCGGCGCGTTTATCTATGATCGTTGGCGCACAAAAAAAGGCCGGCGCGTAGCACCGGCCTTTTCGTTGGTTTGTTTTCAGGCTTATTCCATCAACGCCTTGTCGGTCACAACGCTTGTCCAGGCGCCTTCCGGCGCCGCTGTGATGACGGGGTCGGAACCACCCGCCAGCAGCGTTGCGACCGTGCGCTCATAGTCAGCTTCCACCAGCGTGCCGTCTGAGCCGGCGGTGAGCTTGGCAATCTCGCCCATCATGCGCTTCTGGTGGGTTTCGGTCTGTGCGCCGGTCGCGTCATTGTCGAGAACGATCATCGCCGCTTCGTCCGGGTTTTCTTCGGCCCATTTCCAGCCCTTCATGGAAGCGCGGACAAAACGGGCCAGCTTGTCGACGGTTGCCTCATCTTCAAGGCTGCTTTCCAGCACATAGATGCCGTCTTCCAGCGTTGCGACGCCCTGGTCCTCGTATTTGAAGGTGATCAGATCGTCTGCCGATACGCCCGCATCGATGACCTGCCAATATTCATTGTAAGTCATGGTGGAGATGCAGTCGGCCTGACGCTGGATCAGCGGATCAACGTTGAAGCCCTGCTTGATGACCGTCACACCATCGTCGCCGCCTTCTGTCGGGATGCCCAATTGGCTCATCCAGGACAGGAACGGATATTCATTTCCGAAGAACCAGACGCCGATTGTTTTGCCGCGGAAATCTTCCGGGGATTCAATGCCGCTGTCCTTCCAGCATGTCAGCATCAGGCCCGATGATTTGAACGGCTGGGCGATGTTGACCACGGGAACACCGCGCTCACGCGCCGCCAGCGCCGATGGCATCCAATTAAGCATCACGTCCGCACCGCCACCGGCAAGGACTTGCGGCGGGGCAATGTCCGGGCCGCCGGGCCGGATGGTCACGTTGAGGTCTTCTTCCTCATAAAACCCCTGATCGAGGGCCACATAATAGCCCGCGAACTGGGCCTGTGTGACCCATTGCAGCTGCAATGTTAGATCATCGGCTGCCTTTGCAGCGGTTGATGCAACCGCTGTCATGGCCGTCGCCGCGGCCAGTGCTATCCATTTGCGCATGTCAGTACTCCCTGTCTTTACGCCTCAGATTCATATTCCAGCAGCACCGTCATCCCGTCATTATCGTTGGCTTCTCATAGACGGGTGCCAAAAAGTTACGGCACGCTCCAACAGGGCAATCAGCCCGTATGACAGCGAACCGGCCAGGGCGGCCACGAAAATGGTCGCCCACACCATGTCGACATTGAGCCGGCCGATCTCTGCTGAGATGCGAAAGCCCATGCCCACAATGGGTGTTCCAAAAAATTCTGCGACGATTGCACCGATCAACGCAAGTGTAGAATTTATCTTTAGTGCGTTGAAAATAAACGGCATTGCCGCCGGCAAGCGTAGTTTCAAAAGCGATTGGCCGCGCGTTGCCGCGTAGGTGTGCATCAGATCGCGCTCCATGTGACCGGCGGCATTCAGGCCAGCCACGGTGTTTACGAGCATCGGGAAGAAGGTCATGACGATGACGACCGCCGCCTTTGACTGCCAATCAAAACCGAACCACATGACCATGATCGGCGCGATGCCGATGATCGGCAGAGCGGACACCAGATTGCCGATTGGCATGACGCCCGCCTTCCAAAAGGGCGAACGATCCACCAGCACAGCGGTCAAAAAGCCGAGCGTGCAGCCCATCACATAGCCGCTGACGACGGCTTTCAGATAGGTTTGGACAAAATCGGACCAGAGCATCGGGATCGAGCTGATGATCCGCTCCCAAATGGCTGAGGGCGGCGGCAAAATCACAGGTGGCACGCCAAAGCCACGTGTGATGCCTTCCCATAGCGCGATGATGGCTGCGCCGAAAAGGATTGGGATAGCAAGATTGATCAGCAGCGACAGCGTCCGACTGCGGGTTTCGATGCTCGCGAGGCGCGTGTTGGCGTACCAGGCGGCGAGCCAGAAGATAATGCAACCGATCAGCAGTCCCGGTTCCTGCATCAGTTCGTTGCCTCCCTGATGCCCATGCGCTTGTTGACGCGGTCGCCGATCATGCCGATCAGCGTGACGAGAAGCCCGGCGCAGATGGCCGCCAAAATCAACGCGGACCAGATTTGCACCGTCTGCCCATAATAGCTGCCCGCCAAGAGCCGCGCGCCAAGACCGGATACCGCGCCGGTTGGCAGTTCACCGACGATGGCGCCGACCAGCGAGGCGGCGATGCCGATCTTCATGGAGGTGAACAGATAGGGCAGGGAAGACGGCCATCGCAGCTTCCAAAAGGTCTGCACGGGTGAGGCCGAATAGGTGTGCATCAAATCCATATGCATCACTTCAGGCGAGCGCAGGCCTTTGACCATGCCGACCGTGACCGGGAAAAAAGACAGATACATGGAGATGAAGGATTTCGGCAGCAGACCGGTCATGCCGACCGAGGCCAGCACCACGATGATCATCGGCGCGATGGCGAGGATCGGGATGGTTTGCGAGGTGATGACCCAGGGCATCACCGATTTGGCCATCACGCGCGAATGGACGATGCCGATGGCAAGCAAAATGCCGAGCAGCGTCCCCATGACAAAGCCGAGCAGCGTTGCCGAAAGGGTGACCCAAGAATGGTAAATCAGCGAGCGCTTGGAGAAGGGCCGGCCGCGCTGGATCATTTCGCCGGTGGTTTTCCAGATTTCTTGGGCCACCTGATGTGGGGCCGGCAGGACCGGGCGCTCCTGCGCCATGGTTTTCGGTAACACTTCGGCAAAAGTGATCTGCTGGTCAGCCCGCGCCGCGCTTTGATATTCAAAGGTCGCGTTGAGGAAGACAGCACCAGCATACCAGACCGCAATGATGAGCGTGACAACGGCCGTGATGGGGAAAAGGCGAGAACGGATCATTGCGTGTTGTCCCCCTCACCGACCTGCTCCGCAGGCCACCTCTCCCCGAGGGGAGAGGGGAAGGCTGGATACCAGCCCGCGCTTTGGCATGTTGGTCCCAGTTTGCCCTCGATGGCAGCGACAATGTTTTCTAGAACCATATTTCGATGTTCAAACACATCATGGTTCCAGACCCGCAAGACACTGAACCCGCGCCGGTTCAGCCAATCAGTTCGTTTCGCGTCGTATCTGTTATCGGCATGCTGTGAACCATCAACTTCGACGATCAACTGATGTTTCTTATATAGGAAATCCGCAAAGTACGGCCCGATGGGGACTTGCCTTGAAAAACGATAGCCATTCAAATTTCGATTGCGCAGATCACTCCAAAGATACCGCTCTGCCTCAGTCTCATTTCTCCGAAGTGATCGCGCACGCTTTACCTTGGCTGACACATTAGAGCGCAGGACCTTCACGCCGCGTTCCCCTCTCCCCTTGGGGGAGAGGTGGCCCGCATCGCGGGTCGGTGAGGGGGTTGTGCCCGGTTCGTCAATCATAAGCATGCCCCGCGGCCAGGCCATCGCGGACTTTCTGCGCGATCTTCAGGAACTTGGGTGTCTCGCGCACATCGAGCGGGCGATCCTTGCCGAGATCGCAATCGATGATCTCATGAATGCGGCCCGGGCGTGGGCTCATTACGACGATGCGCGTCGACAGATACACCGCTTCGGGGATGGAGTGGGTGACAAAGACGATTGTTTTGCCGGTCTCCTTCCAGAGCTTGAGCAATTGCACATTGAGGTGATCGCGCACGATCTCATCGAGCGCGCCGAAGGGCTCATCCATCAACAGCATGTCGGGTTGGACGGCGAGCGCACGGGCGATGGAGGCGCGCTGCTGCATGCCACCGGACAATTGCCAAGGAAATTTTTTCTCAAATCCCTCCAGGTCAACGAGCTTTAAGTTCTCTGTCACACGCTTTTGCTGCTCGGCTTTGGTCAGGCCCATAACCTCCAGCGGCAGCGCGACATTGTCGGCAATCGTGCGCCAGGGAAAAAGCGCGGACGCCTGGAAGACATAGCCATAGGCGCGGTTGAGCCGGGCCTGTTTTGGCGTGGTGCCTTCAACCGTGATCGTCCCGCCGGTGGGTGTTTCGAGGTCCGCGATGACCCGCAACAGGGTGGTCTTACCGCAGCCGGAAGGGCCGATCAGCGAGACGAACTCGCCCTTCTTGATGTCGAGATTGATATCGGACAGGGCATGCACCGGCCCGTCATTGGTCTCAAACGTCAGATCAAGGGAAGAGGCGGAAATGACGGTCATGCTGACGCCTTCTGACGCCCAAAACGAGCTGTCAACCAGATTAGCGCTACTACGATCATTGGCCCCACTATATAGATGTACAGGCGGTCGACTATTCCACCAGCAGAGTCGCAATTGAAGCGGTATGTCCCACCTTCCGGCGAATCTGGATTCGGCACCCAAACGGGATCAGCGGAACAAAAAACAGCCAGCTGTACGATCGAGTAACAAAAGTAACCAACGCAAATTATTCCGATCGCAAGCGCAAGCCAGTAGCTCGCCCACTTTTGTGCCGCCCACATTAATAATCCGATGGTACCAACAATGATTACCCCCGTAACGAGCATGGCAAAGACAAGTGCTACAAGCATTTCATCCCCATCAAGCTCGGATTGAGAGACTCTATTTGTTCGCACAGCGCAGCGCGCGCATGGGCGGGCAGGGGCAAAAGCGGGCGCGGCAAGGGCGTTGGGCCAAGGCCGATGATCTCGGCGGCCTCATGGATCACCCGGATGCCGCCATGGGCGGCAAACAAATCCCATAGGGGTGTCAGTTGCTCGTTGAGCGCATGCATCTTGGCGGGGTCTTCGCGTGCATCCCATAATTGCATGGCGATATCGGGCAGCGTGCCTGCCAGCACCGAATACCAAGCGTCAGCGCCTGCCAGCAGCGCGCCGGCGATGGTGGCATCGCCGGAATAGCCAATGGAGAAATCTGTGGGCAGCTTTTCCCGTAGCCGATCGAGTTGCCCGAGAAAATCGCCCCCTGCCGGGGCGGGGTTCTTGACCGCCTTGACGGTCGGTATTTCCGCCAAGGCCAGCAGCAGATCTTCGGACACGTTGAAATGCGTCGTGCCCGGATTGTTGTAGATGCAGATCGGCAGATCGGTCGTACCTGCCACATCGCGCACAAGCGAGAGCACGTCATCATCGGTCAGCGGCAAATAAGAGACCGGGGCGATCAGCAGGCCGGCAGCGCCTGCCGCCTCGGCGTCCCTGGCGTGGCGGACCACCCAGGACGTGCGCATCGCGCCGATGCCGGCAATCACCGGTAGGGTTCCGGCTGCTTCCACTGCGGCCTTCAGCGCGTGGGCACGTTCCTCGGACGACAAATACATGTAGCTGCCGGTCGAGCCGAGCGCGCCGATCGATGACACATTGGCCGCAACCAGCCGATCGATCAGCCGCTGCAAATGCGCAATGTCCACCCGACCGTCATCATCGGCCGGGGTGACCGGAAAGGCAGATAGGCCATGGAAGCAGTTCATTACCGGGTCATACTCCGCTTTGTGGGATGCCGGAGCGTTCGACTTTTCGGGGCGCGGTGATTTCCTTCCAGGTGGAATAGGCCGCGTTGACGGCCTGGAACGGTTCGCGCTCAACGAATTTGCCGTAGCCTTCGCGCGTTTTGATGTCCCCGTCATCGATGGCGACCATGCCCTTGGTCAGCGTATAACGCGGCAGGCCTTTGACCTGCTTGCCTTCAAAGACATTGTAATCAATCGCCGATTGCTGCGTGCCGGCAGTGATCGTTTTTCCCTTTTCCGGGTCCCAAACCACAATGTCGGCATCAGCGCCGACGAGGATTGCGCCCTTTTTCGGGTACATATTCAATATCTTAGCGATATTTGTTGAGGTCACCGCGACGAATTCGTTCATCGTCAACCGCCCGGTGTTGACGCCATAGGTCCACAGCATGGGCATGCGGTCTTCCAGGCCGCCGGTGCCGTTGGGGATCAGGGTGAAATTGCCCACACCATTGCGCTTTTGCTCGGTGGTAAAGGCGCAATGGTCGGTCGCCACGACCTG
>JBCCRB010000117.1:0-7501 GCA_039208465.1 Pseudomonadota bacterium | reverse complement strand
GCGAGGGTCTGACCATCAAGGCCTACGGCGATGTCTACGGCACCGGCAATGACGGCATCTTTGCTAATAACTCCTCCAATGGCACCGGCGTCAGCATCACAACCGGCGCCGACACCGTAGTCGAGGGCGGCGATGACGGCATCTACGCCCTCAACGAAGGGAGCGAGGGCCTGACCATTAAGGCCAACGGCGATGTCTATGGCTACGCCTCTGACGGCATCTATGCAAAGAACTACGGCACCAGCGTCAACATCATGACCGGTCCCGACACTACGGTCAGTGGTGTCCAAAGAGGCGTTTTCGCCCGCAATTTCGGGAGCGAAGGCCTGTCCGTCACCGCCTACGGCAATGTCTACGGCGGCAGCTATGACGGCATCTTCGCGCAGAATGGCACTGTCCCGAATCCCACTGGTACAAGTCTCAACATCACCACGGGCGCCGAAACCACGGTAAGGGGCGGCACTGGTATCCTCACCCGCAATTTTGGCAGCAAGGGCTTGACCATCAAGGCCTATGGAAATGTCTACGGCACCGACGGTGACGGCATCTTTGCGTTTAACTCCTCCAACGGCACCAGCCTCAAGGTGACCACCGGTATCGGTACCACGGTCGAGGGCAGTAGAGGCATCTCAGCCTTCAATTACGGAAGCGACGGCCTGACCATTGTGACCTACGGCGATGTCACCGGCGAGGACACTAACGGCATCTTCGCGGCGAACTTCGGCATCGGTACCGGCCTCGAAATTACCACGGGAACCGACACAACGGTCACGGGCGAAGATGTTGGCATCATCGCCCGTAACTATGGTGACGCAGCCCTGACCGTCACCGCCTATGGTGATGTCATCGGCAAAGCCTCTGACGGCATCGTCGCGCGGAGCGACGGCTCTGCAGTCAACGTGACAACCGGTGGTGGCACCACCATCACGGGTGCCGGTGGTACGGGCATTTTCGCCCGCAGCCTTGGTTCCCAAGGAAATAACGCGATCACTGTCACCGTCCAAGGTGCCGTTATAGGCACCGACGGGGACGGCATCACCGCAGAGCACCAAGGCAACGGGCCGATCGCGATCACGGTGGGCGCCACCGGCACAGTGACCAGTAATGGTACAGATGCGGACGATTTCGCGATTGAGACTATCGGTGGGCCGAGCAATGTGACGGTGGCCGGCACCTTGAACGGCGGCGCTGGCGGCGCAGTGCAGTTCGACGGCACGTATGCGCTGGACGACCGCTTCGAGTTGCACACCACGGGGGTTGTCAACGGCGATGTGTTTGCCGAGGGCGGGACGGACACGCTGGCCTTTGGCGGCACCGGCGATGGCGCTTTCAATCTCGATGACATTGATACGGGCGCCGAGACCCAGCAATATCAGGGCTGTGAGCTGTTTGACGTCGAGAGCGGTGATTGGCGCTTTTCGGGGAGTACCACGGCAGCCTTCACCGTTAATGGCGGCACGCTGGGCGGTAATCCGACCTTCGGCGGGCTGAGTGTCCTTGGCGGCACATTGTCACCGGGCAATTCCTTCGGCACGGTGACCGTGAACGGTGATTTTGCCATGGCCGCTGAATCGGTCCTGGAGATCGAGGTCGATGCGAGCGGCCTGAACGACAATGTTGTCGTGATGGGCTCGGTGGATATCGACGATGCGACGTTAAGGGTTCTGACCGAGATCGGGGCTTACGCGCCCAGCACCGATTATACGATCATCGACAATGACGGCACGGATGCGATCACGGGTAGCTTTGCCGTCATCACGTCGAGCCTGGCCTTTCTCGATCCGACCGTCATCTATGATGGCGGTGATGGCAATGATGTGGTGCTGAACCTTCAGCGCAATGCGACGTTTTTCCAGGATGTGGCTCTGACGCGCAACCAGAGACAAGTGGCCAGCGTGCTCGATCAACTGCCGACCGATAATCCGGTGTTGCTGGCGGTGGCAAACCAAACGGAAGCGGGCGCGCGGGAGGCCTTCAACGCCTTGTTGGGCGAGATCTATCTGAACCTGGAGACGACGACCTTGTTTGCCTCCCAGGCGTTTTCTGATGATTTGTTCTCTTGTCCCGCTTATGGCGAAGGGTCGGCAGCGATTGCCGAAGGCCAATGCGCCTGGCTGCGCCCACAAGGCGGTATGCGCAGCTTTGATGGAACGGCGGAGAATATCGGCTTTGAGCAAAGATGGGGCGGGTTCTCCACCGGCATCCAAACCGCGCTGACGCCATCCTGGTATGCCAATCTCGCCTTTGGCTATCAGCAGGGCAGGCTGGACACAGACACGCGAGCGCAAGGCCTCAGCGACACGTACCAGGCCGGCTTGTCGATCAAATATCAGGAAGGCCCGTGGTTGTTTGGCGCAGCGCTTTCAGGCGGTGTGGCCGATCATGAGACCGAACGGCCGATCGCGATCGGCAGCTTCAGCACGGTCGCCCGCTCAGACCATCAAACCGGTTTTGTGACCGGCCAATTGCGCGCCGCTTACGAGGCCGAGTTCGGGGCATTTTATGCCCGTCCCTCGATTGATGCCTGGCTGACCTATCTAAACCGCGATGGCTTTACCGAGACCGATGGCGGTGCCGCCAATTTGTCGATTGCCGGCTCAGATGGCAGCTACTTCTCGGTATCGCCTGCCATAGAACTGGGCGGGCGCTTTGCAGCTGGCGAGAACACGACCATCCGGCCGTTCGTGAAGGCGGGCTTTACCTATTTTGCCAACAATGAGCATGAACTGATCGCGCAATTTGCGACCGCCCCATCGGGCATTGCCACTTTCTCAACGACATCGACATTCGATGATCTTTTTGCCGATGTGGAAGTTGGTGTTGAGATGCTGCGCCTGGACGGGGCGTCGCTGTCATTTGGCTATCAAGGCAAGATCGCCGAGGATAGCGCGCAACACAGCGGCTATGTGAAGGGCGGCGTGCGGTTCTAGCACCCCGCCCCCTGGCGCCGCGGCACTCCCCATCAAGTGTGTCGCGATATGATTGTCGGGCCGTGCGCAGGAAGCCCGCATTTCGCTATGCGAAGTGCGGTGCGTGGCACACACAAGAAAAGAAACTTCGGACTTAGAAGGGTCGTACCTGACGATTGCTCCGCATTCGCCTGTTGCGAGTTCCGCGTTTTCGAAAGGCTAAAACAGTATGGCGCGCCTAGATGGCGAGAGTTCGAACTATCCCTTGAACCTCTCGACATTTGCTCCGCAAAAGTCTGCCGGTTCGACGTCGTTCGCTGCGCGAAGCGACTTGGCGCACCCGGGAAGATTCGAACTCCCGACCCCCAGATTCGTAGTCTGGTGCTCTATCCAGCTGAGCTACGGGTGCAACCTGGCGCATCAATCATCATGCGCAGGTCGGCGTCCTAGCGCTGCCCGTGAGCAAACGCAAGATGGTAGCGCTAAAAATAGGCGAATAGCTGCTTTGCGCCTGCCGGCCTATTTAACCAGCCTGATGTGCGCGCCATCGCCGGCATCGGTCGGCGGTTCAGCCGGGTCAGGCGTTCGTGTCGCGACAGCACCGGGCAGAACCACATCAAAAAGCGTGCCCACCAAACGGTCATCTCGCACGCTGATCTTGCCGCCATGGGCTCGGACCAATTCATCGGCGATAGCCAGGCCCAGCCCCGTTCCACCACTGGTCTTCGACCCGCGAAACGCATCGAACAGGTTTTCACGCGATTCTGCCGGCAATCCGGGACCGGTATCCTCAACCATCAGCACTGCATCACGCCCGTCCGCATAGGCGCCGATCGTCAAGCGGTGGATCGCATTGGGTGTCCGGTTTGCGTTCATCGCTTGGACCGCATTGCGCGACAGATTCATCAGCACGCGGAAAAGCTGGTCCGGATCGGCGTCAATCTCGAGCGCCTCATTGGCTTTGACCACAAATTCGATCTGGTCGCCCATATCACCAGCTAGCAGTTCGCCGACATCGCGGGCCAGTTCGGCCGGTTTGATGCGACGGCGCTGCGGCGCGGTTTCTTCCGGCTTGCCGTAGGCGAGCACATCGCTGGAATAGGCTACCGCCCTGTCAATCGCCCGGATCAATTTGGGCGCAAAACGCTGGATTGACGGATCGGCAGTTTCCGACAATCGATCCGACATGAGCTGCGCGGAAGCGAGGATGTTGCGCATATCATGGTTGATCTTAGAGACTGCGAGGCCAAGATCGGCCAGCTTCTTCTGGTTGCGTAGCGTACGCTGCAATTGTCCCTGCATGGAAGAAAGCTGCTCTTCAGCCAAGCCCAGTTCATCATTGCGCCTTGAGGGCTCGATCAGCGCGTCGGGGTTTTCCGGATTGTCACCGAACAGCATCATGGAACTGCTCATACGGCGGATCGGCATGATCATGATTCGGTTGATCGCCATGAAAACGAGCGCCGCTGTGATGAAGGAAATGATCAGCGAGATGATCAGAACGTTGCGACCATAGATCAACATTGCGTTGCGTAAGGGACGGTCGGAGATGAAAATCTCGATCGGTTCACCGCTCTCGCCAATCGTGCCGGAGACACGCAACATACGGTCACCGCCGAAAAACAGCGTTTCAAAGGCTGAGACAATCGCGCTGATCGGATCAAGCTTGTTGAGCGCAACATGCACATCGACCGACAAGGGCATATCGCTGACGATCAACAGTTGAGATTGCGTACCCTGACGCAGCGCAATGGCTTCAACACCGGTTGCCATCAACACGTCGGATTGGACGCTTTCCGGCAAGGCAATTTCTTCATCGGAGGTGATAATCACACTCGCGGCGGCGACGGTATCGAGGCGCTGCTGAAGCCAGACCTTGCCGAAGTTGGCGACCGAGGGCACGAAAATCAGAACCTCGGCGATCATCACAAACAGGATGGTCAGCCACAGCAATTTTGACGAAAGGCTGCGAAACCTTTTTTGTCCCTGGTCGTTCGCCATGGTTCCTCCGCGTCAGCGATAGCCCAAAGATAGTTAGGTTGGCGCGTACGCCAACCCGAAAGCTTAAAACGTGATCAACCGAAACGGCGCAGAAAGCCGATAATGTTGCGCACGAACGGTTTGCGCGTCATCGGCGCCGAGAATGAGGTCGCGGCCCGTTTGGTGATCTCGGTCATGGTCGGATAGGGGGCAATAAACCCGCGCAGATCCTGCACCTTCATCTTTTTTGATACTGCTAGGGCAAAGACGTTGATCATTTCCCCGGCGCCAGCACCGGCGATCGAAGCGCCAAGGATTTTGCCCTTCTTATCAGTGATGACTTTGACCAGGCCCTCGGTCTTGCGTTCGGCCTGGGCGCGATCATTTTCCGCGTATGGCCAACGCAGGACACCAATCTCCCGGACCTTCTTGCGCGCTTGCTCTTCGTCCCAACCAACATGGGCCAGTTCAGGGTCGGTGTAGGTTGCCCACGGTATGATGTCGCGGTTTTCCTTGCCCGCGACACGGAACAGGATGGATTGAACAACCAGACCGGCATGATAGCCAGCCACATGGGTGAATTGCAGGCCGCCGGCCACATCGCCGATCGCATAGACCTTACGGTTCGAAGTGCGCAGGTCGCGGCCAACCTTGATGCCTATGCGATCATAGTTGATCCCGGCCTTTTCAAGATCCAGGCCGTTCACATTGGCCGCGCGGCCGGTGGCAACGAGAATATGCGAGCCGGAAATTGTCGACGGGCCATCGGCACTTTCGACATGAACCTGCAACCCGGCGCGACCTTTTTTCTCAACGCCGACGACTTTTGTGTCCTCGAGAATTTTCACGCCGTCGGCGCGGATGTTTTTCAACACCACTTCGGCCAGCTCGGGATCGTCCTTGCCAAGCGCCTTGAAGCCTTCAACGACGGTGACTTCCGATCCGAGGCGACGATGGGCCTGGGCCATTTCAATGCCGATCGGTCCGCCGCCGATGACGATGAGCTGTTTTGGCAGGCGCGTTTGATCCCAAAGGGTCTCGTTGGTTAGATAGCGAACCTCATCAAGACCGGGAATGGGTGGCACAAAGGCCGATGAACCGGTTGCAACCACGAAGCGTCGCGCTTTGATCTCGTAATCGGTGGTGACGACGGTATCGCGATCCTTGAACCGGCCGTAATCCTCAATGACGCGGACGCCAAGGCTGGTGAAACGCTCGACACTGTCGTTGGGCGCGATGGCGCCGATGACGGCATGCACATGTTCGTGGACTTTTTCAAAGTCGACTTCCGGTTCGACCGACGCAACACCAAATTTGTCGGCGTGCCGCATCGTGTTGGCTGCTTTGCCTGCGGCGATGATCGCCTTGGACGGGACGCAACCATAGTTCAGGCAATCGCCGCCCATTTTGCCGCCTTCGATCAGGACAACGGAGACCCCGAAGGCTGCGGCTGCGGCCGCGACTGTCAAACCACCGGATCCGCCGCCGATGACGCAAATGTCGGGTGTGAGTGTTTCTGGCATGATGATGACCCCCCTTTCGTCTGGGTGCGCGGGAACCGGCTCCTGTTTTGCATCGGTGGATGCCGGTCCCGCAATTTATGGGTGAATGGGTTGGATTATTGTGCGGTTGTCTCGGGTTTTGCGCGCAGACGCTTGATGATGACCGGGATGATTGCGACGGCAGCAAGCGCTGCAAAGGCGATGGTTATCTCGGTGGTCACGAGATCCCCGACGCTTGGCGTCGTACCCGCTGCCTCTGCTGCCTCAAGTACACTGCCGACGCCCTGGCCGAGGAATGTGTAGGCAAACGTACCTGGCAGGATGCCGATCAAGGTGGCGATCACATAGGTGCGTACGGGCACGTTGAAAAGCGCCGGGGCAATGTTCATGACAAAGAAGGGGAAGACCGGAGCGAGGCGCAGGACGAGAAGGTAGCTGAATGCCTCTTTCTCAAAGCCTTCTGCAAGGTTCTTCACCCGTCCGCCGACTTTCTCTTTCAAAAAGTCGCCAAATGCTGAGCGGGCCACCAGGAAGATGGCGGTTGCGCCTGCAGTTGCACCAATGGCGACCGTCAAACCACCCACGAACCAGCCGAACAGGAAGCCGGCGAAAATGGTCAGGATGGATGCGGCCGGGAAGGAGAAAGCCACAGCCAACGCGTAGATGCCGGTGAAGCCGATGATCGAAAGCGCGTAGTTGTCGGCAACGAACGCGCTCATCACATCGCGGCTTTCGGCGAGAAACTCCAGCGATAAGAAGCGGTGCCAGCCCATCGCATAGGCAAAGGCGAGGCCGCCCACGACAATGGCTAAAGGCGCGAACCGCCGCCAGGCGGCCGCTTTGTTGATTTCCGTTGGCGTTTCGGACGGCACAGTCATGGCGGTTTGTGTATCAGTCATCGGTTCAAGTTCCAGTCTTTTGCATCGGTTGAGCGCCTTTTCGACGCTGTGTTGTGTTCTGGAATGACGGGGTCGCCTTTCAACAACAACTCACAAACCCTTGAAACGCAGCGATGTTACGGACCACTCACGTCGCTTCACCGCCCAGTGAGGCGCTTGACATGATACTCACATGTTCGTGATCAATAAGGGCCGTTCGCGTTGACATTTG
>JBCCRB010000116.1:0-7504 GCA_039208465.1 Pseudomonadota bacterium | reverse complement strand
GCCAACTTCTGTGACATTGCGCTTGGAACGGACACAATGGGGTCGGTTCCAAGCGCAATGTCACAGAAGTTGGCCGCAATGGCTGCGCCCGATCCGCCGCTCGATCCGCCGGGTGTGCGGGTCTCGTCGAGTGGATTGAGGCACCTGCCGAAATGCGGATTGTTCGTGGTGGCGCCAAGCGCCGCCTCATGCATGTTCAGCATTGCAAACGGGATGGCACCGGCGGCGCGAAGTCTGGCAACCGAGACGGCATCCTTGCTGGCCACATTTTTTCTTCGTGCGCCTAAGCCGGCCGTCCATGGCCGGCCCTCAACCGCAATATTGTCTTTCACGCCCAACAGCATCCCATCCAGGGGGCCCAGCGTTTGTCCGGCACGATGGCGGGCATCGCTCGCCGCTGCCGCCTTTCTGGCGCCCGGTTCATCAAGCGCTGTCATGATCCGGAGGCGTTCATTGTGCGCCGCGATCCGGTTCAGCGAGGCCTCAAGGCGTTCGGATGCGCTACCGGTCATCGATCAAACGTATTGGCTTTTGGCGGGTCTCAATGCCGGTATCGGTCGCCGTTTCGCCCGCGCCGACAAGGGAGACGGCAATGCCAACGCCCAATCTCATGCGCAAGAGCTCCTCCATTGCCGAGCACAGATCGGCGCTATTGGACGCAGCCTCCACAACAACTGTCATCTCATCGCGTCCATCCTTGCGATTAACGCGACACACATATTCGCCATTGGCTTCAGCGAACTCGGCGGTGATCAGTGCGCCGATCCCCTGCGGATAGATGTTGATGCCGCGCAGCTTGACCATATTGTCGCTGCGGCCAAGAAATCCTTCAAGCCTTTGAAACGGAAGCCCCAAAGGGTTCTCGCCCGGCACATAACGGCTCACATCATGCGTCTGGAAGCGAATGATAGGAAAGACATCGTCCTTGAACAGGCAGGTGCACACCATGTCGCCCATGCCTCCCGCGTCGACAGGGTTCCCCGTGTCCACGTCAAGCAGTTCCAGGTATTGAGCATCCTCAAGCACATGAAGGCCGGACTGATCGGGACCCTCGCCAGCGATGCATCCGGTATCACCGACCCCGTACCAATCGTAGACATCCGCGCCGCCCCAGGCTTCGGACATCGATGCCCGGCTCTCCGCGCCCATGTGACCGGAAATAACCCGCACCGGGATATCCTTGCCGGGCTCCAATCCATTTTCGCGGGCAACTTGTGCAAGACGCTTGATGAAGTCGCCAAAGCCGACAATGGCCGTGGCGCCGAAGGCATGCATGAGTGAGACCTGATTTGCGCTGCGGGTTTCGACCCCGGTGCCCGCTGTCAGCATTTGCGCGCCGACCCAATGCGTGATCGCCTCGCGAACATAGTGCCCGCCATTGACCATACCGTGTCCGTATACTGAATGGATCACGTCGCGATTTGTAATTCCCTGAAGCGCGTACAGTCGACCAAGCAACAGCGATTGTACTTCGCGGCTCTTCGGTCCGAACAACAATGGCTGCGGCTTTCCGGTGGTCCCGCTGGTCGTTTGAAAGATCAGCGGCGGTCTCTTGTCATCTGAGTAGCTGTCGAGGCCGTGGAAATCTCCAATCGGCGGATAAGCTTCCACCGATGCCATGAGGTCGGACTTTGAATAGACCGGCAGCTTGGCGATATCGTCGAGGCCTTTGATGTCGCCGGGTTCGATCCCCTTGGCACCCCAATGGCGCTGGTAGAAGGGTACCTTCCACGCAAGTTTTAGAATGTTCTGAAAATGCGCCTCCTGACGCGATCGTAGTTCGTCGCGGCTCATGCTTTTGTAGGTCTGCAAGAACGCGTCACCGCTTGGATAAGCGGCGTTAATAGCGGGATAGTCCACGACGTCGAAATAGTTCGGAGGGGTCACTTTGGATCCTCTGTGATGCTGGCATTAATAGATTGAAGAGTGTCGGTGAGATCGCTCAAAGGGCCAGAATTTGCCAATGCCAAACAGGCATCAATGACCTTTTTTTGGCCGTCATTTTTGACCCCTGCGACGGTCATCAGCATTTCCGCCTTCGCGATGAGCCGTTCCGTCGGTAGCGGGTTTTCAGGATCTCCCAGCGCATCCAGAACCGTGGCCGACTTCGTTTCACCCGATCGCAGTACAATTCGAACTTCACTGCCGAAATGCTGCGGGTAAGCAGCGTCAAGATCGTCGCGTATGGTCACAGTCGACTTTTCCCGAAGGGCGGCAATGTCCTCCCTCTGGATGTTGTCTGTGGCAAATCCGGACAAGGTTGGCGGGCCATCCAACAGCACAAGAGCAACACCATGCTGGAGGCTGAATTTCGCCTCAATCGTAGTGACCGGCCGCGCGCGATCGCAGAAGGCTTTGGCGTCGCCATATGTGGCGATTTCAATTGCTTTCACGGAGTCGATCGGGATCTTCTCGCTGTCCCGGAGGAGCAAAGCTGCATCAATGGCAGGATGTGCGTGGCGACACGCCGGCCAAGGTTTGAAGCTGGTTTCCCACACCTTCCACGGTGCGTCGGGGTCAAGTAGGACATCCTCCGGCCGGCCGTCGGGACACATAGCGGCGAAGAAACCTTGTTCGCCTTCAAGGATGAATTCGGGGCCTGTGAATCCCAATGAAGCCAACCAAGCAGCCGAGTACCCGGCGCGCGCGGCGCGGGCGGTGTGAAGCTGTTTGGTCATGACGTCCTCATGTCGGCAACGCCACGGCCCCGAAGCTTGCGTGCCTGCATTCCCAAGCGCCCAGACTATTGCGTCCTCTTTAAGCTTCAACAGCGAAGCAACCGCCGCTGCCGAGCCGAACGGACCGCAAGTTGCCGTATTGTGCCACTGAGAATAGTGGGCTGGCCCCACGGCAGCGCCAAGGCGAATAACGGCTTCGTAACCGCGCACAATGGCGTCCAAGAGTTCTTGACCCGTTACGCCGCCCGCTTCAGCGGCTGCCAGGGCGGCTGGAATGGTCACTGGACCTGGATGCAAAATGGCCGCGCGGTGCACATCGTCCATCTCGAAAACATTGCCAAGCCCACCGTTCAAAAACGCTGCTTCCTCAGCATCATTTATCGCGCGCGCCCCGATTAACGAAATGCCGCCGGGCAAGGCCGCTGCCGCTTGTTCGGCAAGGATACGGCCGGCACCTTCGCGGCTGCCCGCAAATGCACAACCAATCCAATCTATAAGGTGTAAAGCCGCGCGGTGGCGTGTCTTTCCATCAACGGGCCTGTTAAGGATCCGGGTCAGCCCGCGTGTAAGAGAACTTGTCATTTGGCTTAAGACACCGGTATAGTCAGATTTGTCCGGACATATTTATCAGCCAAGCGAAAAAATTCAATGCAAAGAAGTCTGAATCAATGTCGGTGACAGCAGGCTCATGGGCAGACGCAATTGGTGGGTTTCGCGAACATGGACCGATTTTCCTAGCCGGTGCTTGCGGCGAGCCCACCGCTTTTCTTGACGCGATGGAAGAAGATCCGGAGTTGGGGCAGGGCCGCGTTTTTACCGGCGTCTGGATCCCCGGCGTCAACGCCCGCGACCCCACGAGCGCAAATTCCAATCGCCGCGCGCTGTCGACGTTTGCCACACCTGCGCTGGCCGGGTCGGTCGCATCGGGGTTAACTGATATTCTGCCGTTACACTATTCTGAGACATATCGTTGGCTTGCGGGGCCAGCGCGTGTCGCCGGTGCCGTAATCCAGGTGCCGCCACCCAAAAAGGGCACAATAGGTCTTGGCGTAGCGTCCGATTTTACGCCAGCGGTAATGGAATCTGGTGCCCCTGTCGTTGCCCAGCTCAATCCGGCCATGCCGGACACATTAAACGGTCCGCGCTACCGCATTGATCGCTTTTCCGCGCTGATTGAGGCCGAGACGCAAGTCCTGCAATATGATGTCGGCTCACCCAATGACACGTTTAGGACCATAGCAGGGCATGTCGCTGAGCTTATCAATGACAACGACTATGTTCAGTTTGGACTGGGAAAGCTGCAGACATCGGTGCTAAGAGCACTGGATGGGCACCGCGGTCTTCAGCTCCACGGCGGCATGATCTCAGTAGAGTTCTTGGCCTGCCTGGAAACGGGAGTTTTTGCGTCTGCCACGACCGGTGTTGCGCTGGGTGATGATGCCTTTTATCGAACAGTGGCCCTCGATCCTCGGATCAGTTTCCGAGAGGTGGGGTTCACGCACAGTGCCACCACATTGGCATCATTACCCTCTTTTGTTTCTGTCAATTCGATTCTGGAAGTAGACTTATTGGGGCAAGGAAATGGTGAGTTTATGGGGCGAGAACAGATCACCGGGCATGGCGGCCTGGTCGATTTCATACGCGGCAGCAAAGCATCTCCCGGTGGTCGATCCATTCTTGCTCTGCCTGCCACCGCCAGCGGCGGCACGCGATCCCGGATTGTCCCCAGATTGACCAAAGATACCCCGGTCACCGTCGCAAGATCGGATCCGGATTGGATTGTAACCGAATTTGGTGCTGCCAATATGCGTTTTGCCACAGTAGAAGAACGCGCGCAGCGCTTAATCGCAATTGCCGCGCCCCGTCACCGTGAAGAACTGAGCCGTGCGTGGGACGAGATATCGGGACGGGGAGAAGCCAATTGACTGTTCAACAGGAGACGTCACCGAAATCGGTTACTGAAAAGGGACCCTTGTATCGGCGGATAGCGCGCCTGCTTAAAGCAGACATTGTTGGCGGTGTGTACGCTGTCGGCGACCTTTTGCCCACCGAACAGGACCTCTGTGATCGGTTTGGCGCCAGCCGATACACCATACGTGAAGCCCTGCGCCTTTTGGAAGAAGACGCGATGGTCGAGCGTCGTCAGGGCCGCGGCACCGAGGTTATATCGAGCACCGAGCGACCAGTATTTGCTCAATCATTGACCTCATTGTCGCAACTCTACGACTATGCCGCCGATACCCGATTGGTCATTGAGCGGGTGATACGCGTTGTACCGGATGAAGATCTTGCCGTGCAATTGGGCCGACTTCCCGGTCGCGAATGGATTTTGGCCGAGGGCGTGCGAACAACGACTGGCGGACAGATCATTTGCGTGAGCCACGTTTTCATTCATCAGAACTTTGCCGCTATTTCACCGGACTTGAAGACCCATAGGGGCGCCATCCACCGCCTGATTGAGGATCGTTTCGATGTCCAGGTCGCTGAGGTTCACCAGGAGATTTCGACCGTGACGCTTGAGAGCACAATGGCGCAAATTCTGGAACAACCCCGACAAGCCAATGCGATCCTGGTTTCGCGCCGTTATCTTGGTCACGGTGACGCTCCGATACTGGTTTCGTTCAACTGGCATCGACTGGACGGCTTTCGCTATGGCCAGATCATTAGGCGCGAATAGTCAGCTTGGTAATGGTCGACGACACATGGGTCAGTTGCCGTATGCGAAGCAGGTTTGGTATTATTGAAACCGAGGTTTCAGAAGTAGAGGTTGAAGTAATGACGTTAGGGCTGGTGCTAGGGCAACGTCTCTTCATTCGAAAAAGAATCGGTAATTCAATGCTTAAGGCGCCGGCGTTGTCAGACTTCTTCTCCGCCATGATTTCGCCCACGGCAGTTTCGCTTCGCTCAGCGCCTCGGGCAGATGTGCTCCTTTAAACCGAGCGTGACGCATCGATAGCGACCGTGTAGAACGCGTCCATGAATTTCGTTCCCGTAATTGACGCCATCGGGGAGCCCGCGACAGCTGGGCTCATCGGCCTTGTGCTGGGCCTGGCGTTCGGCGCATTGGTGCTGATCTCCGGCTTTTGCACCCGCTCGGCCGTTCTCGACATAACGCGCAGCCGCAGCGGCGGGGCGCTTGCCTTGTGGCTGACCGGATTTGTGACGGCGGTGGCCGGGACACAGGCGCTGGTGACCGCCGGGTGGCTGGACTTATCCACGACGCGGTTTTTTGCCAATCCACTCAGCCTGTCAGGTGCCGTCATTGGCGGCGCGCTGTTCGGGATCGGTATGGTTATGGCGCGGGGATGCTCAAGCCGGCTTGTGGTCCTGGCCGGCTCCGGCAATCTCCGGGCGCTGTTTTCAGTCGTTTTGATCGCACTTACGGCTTGGGCGGCGATCGGCGGTCCATTGTCGGGTTCGGTGGTGCAGATCGGGGTGCTTGCCAGCACGATGATTGTCGGCGGCAATGAGCTGGGGCTGGTGTCCGGCCTTGGCGGCTGGATCGCGCCCCTGTTCGCCGGTCTGTTTCTGATCGCGGCGGTTCTTGCCGTTGTGCGCGCCCGTCTCCGCCCATCGTTAGTCGCCATGGGGGTCGCGATTGGCGCGCTTGTGCCCGCCGGCTTCTGGCTGACGCAGGAGCTTTCCTTCCAGGTGTTCGAGCCTGTGGCCATCGACAGCCTGTCATATATCCGTCCCATGGCCACGGTGATCGACTTTGCGGCGGCCGGTGCAGAACCTTCCCTTATCAGCGTCGATATCGGACTGGTGGCCGGCACGGTTTTGGGCGCCTTTCTGGCAGCTGTCCTGACGGGACGGTTCCGCGTGACGACATTTTCAGAACCGGGAACGCCGTCGATCCTGCGCTATGGTGTCGGCGCGGTGCTCATGGGGTTTGGCGGCGTCTTGGCCGCGGGGTGCACGGTCGGTGCGGGGCTTTCCGGCGGCTCAGCGCTGGCGGTATCCTCGCTTGGTGCGCTTGCCTGCATGATCATATTTGGCGCACTGACCGACCTCGTTATCGACAAGCCGCGTGCCAAAGCGCGCGCTGAGATAGCGCCTGCCGGATGAGCCTTTGCGCATAGAAAAAGGGCGCACCGGCAGGTACGCCCTTTTTGCGCGAATGGCTAAGCCCAAAACTGATTAGAGCGTATCTTGTTTAAATTGAATCGTTTGAGCGCTGGAGATTTGTGATCTGGCAAGGAGCGCAAGGCGATGCGGTGCGCGCACCGTGAGCGTTGCGCGACACAGTCCAGAGCGCAAAGACCCAAGCTGAAACGATTGCATTTTCTTTGTCAGTTCAGCACTTTACCCTCACCCGGCTTGGGTGTCTTTTGCATGTCGGCAGCGTCGAAATCCTCGCGTGATGCACCACATCACGCTGCGGTATTCTCCTTACCGCCCCACAAAATCCATCCCACCAAACTGCTCCAATCTAAACAAGATACGCTCTAGGCAGTAGTGCCGAACATGTCGGCGATAATGCCGGCATACCAGCCAAGCGATTCCTCGTAGGTTTCCTTGCGTAACGCATCACTCTCGCCGGTCTCGCTGATGAAGCTCGAGGTCGAAGCAATCCGGCCTTCCTCGGGCGCATATTGCGCGCCAACCTTCACGCCATCGTTGGTCTCGATCAGGCTCCAGCAGGTGTTGGAATAGCGCGCCGGGAAGACGCGCGCGTCAGTCAGGTCGCCGCGAACGTTGAGGGCGGCAACCTTTGCCTGGCTGTTGGCCGAAAAACCCGATTTCGGCATGGCGCCGGCAATCGACGCATCGCCAATGACAAAGATGTTTTCATCGATGGTCGAGCGCATGGAGTTGGCGTCGAT